>CAZKPE010000006.1:0-3181 GCA_964554545.1 uncultured Lewinella sp. | reverse complement strand
CGGCGTTCAGCGCATGGTCGAAGTGGGGCTCCAGGTGGCGGCGCATCGCCGTGCGGAACGCCTCGGGGGTACCGTCTTTCAGTACCTCTAACAACATGCCGTGGGTAACGAATCCATCCCGGGAGTAGTGGTACTCTTCCGGGTTGGATTCGCTTTCCTTAAGGTAGACGTAGTTGAAGGCGGGCAAGAGCACATCCTGGAACTTTTGCAAGGTAGTATTGCCCGACATCTGGTAGAGCTTACCGTGAAAGGCGACCTCCCGCTCCAGGCTGAAGCGAATCTTCCCCCTGGCGTGTGCCTCGTCCTCGGCTACGATCCGTTCCAACTCGTCCAGGTCTTCCTGCTTCCGGTTGGCGAAGAGAAAGTCGGCCATACCCATTTCCAGAATGAGGCGTAAATCGAAGAGTTGCTTCATCGTCCGCTCGCCCAACAGGCTGGGGTCGAGCACCCGGGCAAAATTGCTGATGATGTCGGGCTGCTGAAAGATCATGCCGCGCCGTTTCTTGGAGGCCACCAGACCGAGCGTGCGTAGCCGCAGCAGGGCCTCCCGGACGACGGTACGGCTCACCCCGAGGGAGTTGGCCAGATCGATCTCCTTAGGAATGGGGTCGCCGGGCGAAAGCTGGTTTTCCTTGAAGTACCTAAGCAGGCGGGACTCGACCTTATCGACTAAAGATTCGGTGCCGATCGGCTTAAGGGTAGTTAAATCTTCCATCTGCGTAGTATCGGGTATGGGGTAGGGGCGTTCTTTGCATCGTCAGGCCGAAGCGGGCGGTAAGGTAAAGTATAATACCCTATATTTGTATTATGTAATACATATATCATGCACCTAAGTCAACGGTATCGACAGTGTTTACTTGAAGACATCCTTCCTTTTTGGCAGCGGCATTCAGTAGATGAAGTGAACGGGGGGTATTTTAGTTGCCTGGACCGTAAGGGTAAGGTATACGATACCGACAAGTTCATCTGGCTGCAGGGGCGGCAGGTCTGGACCTTCGCCAGCATGTACAATCGGGTAGAGCGGCGGGCCGATTGGCTGGAAACCGCCCGGATGGGTGCTGAGTTCCTGCGCCGGTTTGGCAGCAACGCGGACGGAGATTTTTACTTTTCCCTCACCGCCGCCGGAGAGCCGCTAACCCAGCCGTATAACATCTTTTCCGACTGTTTCGCGACCATGGCCTTCAGTCAGTACGCCAAGGCCTCAGGGGATGCTTCCTATGCCGATTTAGCGCGGCAAACCTACTTCCGTATCCTCCAGCGCAGGGAGAACCCCAAGGGACCGTACGAGAAGCGCACGGCTACCCGTCCGCTCAAATCGTTCGCCCTGCCGATGATCCTGTCTAACCTCGTACTGGAACTGCAGGAGCACCTTAGCGAAGAGGAAGTGGACCAGACCCTCGACCGCAGTATACACGAAGTCATGGAGGTGTTTCTACGGCCCGATAGTGGATTGATCCACGAGGCCGTACAGCCGGACGGTAGCCTTCACGACAGCTTCGACGGGCGGCTCATCAACCCCGGTCACGGTATCGAGGCGATGTGGTTCATGATCGACATTGGCGTACGGCGTGGAGACCAGCAGCTCATCCAGCGGGCCATCGATACGATCATCCGCACCCTGGAATACGCCTGGGATGCGGAGCACGGCGGCATCTTCTACTTTATGGACGCCCTGGGGCACCCGCCCCAACAGCTGGAGTGGGACCAAAAACTCTGGTGGGTCCATCTGGAGAGCCTGGTAGCGCTGGCTAAAGCCCGCCAGCACACCGACGACGACCGCGCCCACGTGTGGTTCGAGCGGGTGCACGACTACACCTGGTCGCACTTTCCCGACCCCGAATACGGCGAATGGTTCGGTTACCTCAACCGACGCGGCGAACCCCTGCTTGACCTCAAGGGGGGCAAATGGAAGGGTTGTTTTCACGTACCCCGGGCCCTTTACGAGTGCGCCAACAGCTTACAAATTATCGAATCATGCGAATGATCCATGCGCCGGGCTCACTCGGTCTCTATCTGGTCCTGTTGGTTTCCTGTGGGGTCCGGCCGACGGCTCCGGAGGTGCCCCTCACGGTTACCGCCGCCCAGCCCGTGCTTCCCGTACTGGCCGGAAAAGCAAGAAACCAGGTGGTCACCGTCGAGATGAAAGCCGGGGAGGGGTTCACGGCCCCACCCGTTGCCGCCCTCGAATTTTCGCTACGGGGTACGACCGCGCTCACGGACATACGGAAAGCCGAGCTGCTCTACGCCGGTAGCGGTAACTTCCACGAAGCCGAGGTGGTAGGTAGTCAGCAGCGGGTAGACGGTAACCAGTTGATCTTCAGACCCAGTCGGTCCGTGCCGGCGGGTGAAGGTGCTTTCTTTCTCTCCCTGGAGCTTATCGACGCCCCGGAACTAACCCACCGCATCGGAGCCGAACTCATTGAAGTTCGCCTACAGGACGGCACCCGCGTCCCCGCCCAAACCAAAGCCGACTCCCGCCCCCAGCGCATTGGTCTGGCCCTACGGCAGGCGGGGGAAGACGGCGTCAATACCTACCGCATTCCCGGCCTCGTCACCACTAACGAAGGCAGCCTGCTGGCGGTCTACGACGTACGTTACAACGACCCGGTCGACCTACAGGAAAACATCGACGTGGGCCTGAGCCGCAGCACTGATGGCGGGCAGACCTGGGAGGAGATGCGGATCATCATGGACATGGGTACCTACGGGGGGCTGTCCGAAGACGAAAACGGCATCGGGGACCCCTCCATCCTCGTCGATCGCAACACCGGTACCATTTGGGTGGCCGGCCTCTGGCTGCACGGCTACCCCGGTCAGCGCGCCTGGAACGCCTCCGAGCCCGGTATGAGCCCGGAAGAGACGGGACAATTCGTGCTCGTCAAGAGCGAAGACGACGGACTGACCTGGTCGGAGCCGATCAACGTAACCGACCAACTCAAAAAGCCCGAATGGCAGTTGTTCTTCAACGGCCCCGGCATGGGCATCACCATGCACGACGGTACGCTGGTATTTGCCGCCCAGTACAAAGATGAGAACCGCATCCCCCATTCCACCATCGTGTACAGTAAGGATGGCGGTGAAACGTGGGAAGTCGGCACCGGTGCCAAGTCGGAAACTACCGAAGCCCAGGTCGTCGAGATCGACAACGGCACCCTGATGCTCAACATGCGCGACGACCGCA
>CAZKPE010000005.1:0-49649 GCA_964554545.1 uncultured Lewinella sp. | reverse complement strand
TAGCCGTAGCCGTCGCCGTAGCCGTAGCCGTAGCCGTAGCCGTAGCCGTCGCCGTAGCCGTAGCCGTAGCCGTAGCCGTAGCCGTCGCCGTTGCCGTCGCCGTCGCCGCAGCCGTAGCCGTAGCCGTCGCCGTTGCCGTACACGCCTGCCGCGCGCTCTACATGGAGCGCGCCACCATTTTTAATGGCTTCGTCAGTCGTGCATATCCTCAGTCCAGTGCCGTCGCACCACTCCGTTACGCCATCGGCACAGGCTCCAGCGCGAACTACGTCGTTTGCGGATAGGATTTTCCGGACGTGGGTAATAATTCCGGCTATCACTTCCAGATTTTTGCGGCGGCTGTGTCCGATACGTCAAATACTGCGGTCACGTCGTGAACTACCAGAAGATCGCTTTGCGGACTGATCTTGCAGTTGTCGGTGGGGCCGGTTCGGGCCATGCCTTGCAGACCCTCGTCGTTGCGCCAGCGGACGACCATGCAGGCGTTTTTCAGGTCCGTTAGGGTTTTGGGTGTGAGGTCCTGCCCGGCTTTCACTTGGGCGAGGAATACACCACGGTGCTGAGTGGTAATCATGATGTTGCGAAGTTTCGCCATATGGTTTGCCGACGTGCTTACCCGTGATGAATGAAGCCAGGACGGAAATGGGAGCACATCAGTCTTAAATATTTGCTTCCGCCCGGCCTATGTGAAAGAATCGGTTACGCCGGAACGGCAACCCGCTCCAGGTACGCGCCGTAAAGGGTGGCGCGGTCGTATTGATCCAGTTCCTCGAAGTAGCGGTCGATACTCACCAGCGTAAAGCCGGTTGTTACGTCCGGCCCGCCCATCGTCATGTAGGGAGCGTCGTATTCGCAGACCACATCCCCCGTGCAGGGGCAGAGGTCGAGTTCTAGCACTTCGGCGGCTTGGGCCACCGTCAGGGCGACGGGGGTATCCTCGTCGCTGTCGGTATGGAGGTGTACCCGTCCATCCGCGTGGAGGAAGATCGAGAAGTCGGTAGGCGTAGTGAGGTGCATAATGTGCGTTTTGGTGACCTTCCAAAGATACGCCACTCCTATTTACTATGCAAGTTATGCGGAATATATTTGTGAAATATATGTGAAAAAGCCCCGCCACTTTTCAGTAGCGAGGCTCGTCACCCTTCCCACGGACCCCCGGCACCGGCGGCTTCGTGTCACCAAAACGCGCAACGGAGCGGGGCGGGGTAGGGATTAGGTTGGGGCGAAGGTAGGGGCTTGTGCCCGTTCGGGATGGTACTTTTCGATTATCCGCTTCACTTCGCGCTCGATCAAGGGGAGGGCTTCGGCGAACCGTTCCTGAAGCAAGGGGTCGGGTTCCATCGTCTTCACGTCCATCCGCCCCAGCCCGCGTCGAAAGTCGGGGTGGTAATGCACGAAGTCCCACGACTTTAGGCCCGCACAGAACATACACCAATTGACTTGTGCCAGGTGCGACTTCGGCGTTTTCTTTTCTTCCAGCCAGGCGTAATGACCCGGCGCTTCCAGGCACTTAATTTCCGCGCCGCCGGTGGGTGCTTCCAGGGGGCCGGTCAGGGCATCGGCAGAGAACCCAGCCAACCGTCCGTCCACCTCCACAAATCCCACTTCGTGGACTTCCAAAGGAAAGACCCGGTTAGCGTATTCCCGCCGCGCCCTGGGTTCTTCCCGGTGGCCCCGGTCCATGCTCCGCGACGTGTAGCCGCCGTCGGGGTAGGGGTCGGGGTAGGTCAGATCGGCGGCCAGCTGGTAGACCAGTGTCCAACATCCCGCACTCAGTCCCGCCCGACTACCCTTACCCGGTTTCGTAAGCAGAGGGGCGCACGTCGAGCTGGTCACCCTACCGGCGCGGGCGGTGTGCCAATCGAGGGAGCCCTGGGCGGCGGTGTGGAAGATGAGGTTGGGGGCCATGCGGGATGGGAATGTACGCGGTGTTGGGTTTGCGCAGTATTGCGTGTATTATCTTACTGGGCGAGACGCTAAGCATCCAGCTCGGACAACCAATATTCGCTTTTTTCTTTCAGGTCGGCGACCATCGATTCAAATGTTGATTGGTTGCGAGATATGATTTGCTGCTGGCGTTGATGGCGGTGACTATAAAATTCTACGTACCCGCTCCACTTCCCTGGCAGCGTTAGTACTGGCGACCAGAAGACCCTAATATTTGGGCGATAATTGGGAAAATTAGGGTTAATTGATGGGTGTTTGTCCTCATGAGGTTTAAACAGGTTAATGATTTCATCCATGGTTGATTTTTTTAAAAGCGCCATCGCCCAATACAGTGCCAGCGTTCATGCGCATCGGCGCACGACGCCGGCACGCACATTGGGTCTGATTATCTGCCACGAAGAATTTCGTCAATCTTGTCTTTGACGTAGCTGCCATCATCGTCCCAGAATTGATCATTACGCTGTTCTCGTAGCTTTTTGAAGTCTTCGATTGACTTTTTTCGACGACGATTCAGATGCAGCAAATACCATGGAGTGACGACCATAGCCAGCAGGACGAAGAGAGAAATTATTATGATGAAAGTATTCATTTTGTCAGAATTTATAAAAAACCAGACCCAATACCGCGCCAGTGTCAAGCCTCCTACGTCGGCCTGCACCGGCGCAAACATTGGGCGACAACTAAGCTAGTCACTAGCCAGAGCCTTGCCGTCCGTAGTGCCCATACCTTTACGGACATCTACGTTTAGACCGTCAACGTATCCAGTATGCAAGGCGTCACGGTTTAGGTCGCAAGACCGAGCGTCGAAGCTGCCCTTCACTTCTCTCTTGATGTATGCCTCTACTGCGGTTAGCGCCACCAATCCGGTTTCATCTGCGATGGTTGGCTTTGGTTTAGGAGGCACCATGTCTGCCACTTTGCTCCTGATGGCTTCCACCCACCCACGTGCATAGCTATCACGATCCCTTGTGATGAGACTAGGGTGCCACTCTTTACTGCGAAACGATCGGCGCGCACGGATAAGCTGCCGAACCAAAACATCGTAGGTGTACCCACATATCTCGTTTTGAGGTTCAGCCCCTATAAACACTGGTCGTGTCTGATACACGTTTTTTGGGCGGTAGAAATTTGACGGTTGCGACTCGGTCATGTAATACACTCCGCACTCAAACAGATCGGCACACACATCGGCCAGTTCCGTGATATATTCCGGTGGAGTCTTGTATCGTCCAGCCGCTCCGTTCCTAGGCTGAATATCAGCGACTTCTAAGTCTGTTGAGGTAATTCCGTGTTTATCCATGAGACTACGCGCCCGTTGCAGAGCCAAAGCAGATTCGTGGGGCTCGTTAGATCGCCCCAAGGCCAGGAGTTTTTTAACCTTTTCTATTACTACTTTCATAGTCGTTAAAATGCGCCCAACAAAGCAGCACCGTCAAGGTGCCCGTAGGGCTGGTTAGTGAATTAATGTATGACGGTGAACAGCCTGCGTTGCTGCACGCATTGTACTCAATCACCCCACCCGCATTGCCCCAATCCGATCCATGCGCTCTTTGCGTCGATAGTACGACGCTCGCGCTTCGTAGTATTCCCGGTCCTTGACGACGGGCAAATCGGGGTCCGGGTGACGACCATACAAGCGGTAAATTTCTTCGTACTCATCGGGGGGGTATTTGTCGGGTCGGCAGGTGCAGTTGCGGGGGTGAATGGTGGCGTTTACGGGCATTGGTCGGGGTGATTAGGCGCTGGCATAGTTTGCCAGCTTCTGTTCTTGTTCTAAGGCTCGGATTTCCCCGGCCATGGCGTTCAGCGTCTCCTTCACCGTGTCCCACAGGGCGGCGAGTTCGAGCTTCACCTTGCGGGCGGCGGCATGATCTTCATCCAGCGGCTTGGTTTCGATGCGGGCCTTCGCCTGGGCTACCCCCTGGGTATGGTCGGCGGAGTAGAGCAGCACCAAGGTATCGCGCTGCCGGCGGCGTCGGTAGCCGGCGGCTATCTCGTCATGATCGGCGGCAGCTTTCGCTTGCCCTAAGTATTCCATGGCGGCGGCAAGTTTGGAGCGGCCCCGGATCATCAGTTCGTAGTCCGCCCCGGTCACTCCTTTTTCCGCTACACGTTGGTGCCAGTCCAACACCCGCCGGATGTCCCGCATCCAGTCCGCTGGCTCGAAGACGGAATAGGGCACCAAAGTAACAAAGGTGTCGTTGTCCAATACCGCCACGGCGGGGTAGTGCTGGCTATCAATCTTGAAGTCTTCGATGCCCCGGTCAGCCAGTAGTTTGGCTAGTTCGTGAGCGGAGCGGATGGGATGGTTGGTCATGGGTTTGGCGATTTGAAAGCAGCAAACACCAGTTTTTGCACGCGTTTGACTTCTTCCGGGCTGACGCTGCCGATATAATTCTTTTCCATACCTGCTACGTCGGTAATATGGATGCCGGGGTAAACATTCTGCTTGGCTACGTAGCGAGTATTGAGCTCGGCAACAACTAAATCGCTCTCGCTCGAAGTAAGGGCGATTGTCATGAAGTGCTTGTTGGCGGGGCGTATAATGAGGGAGGGGTGGCGGGTGCGAGGATCAAAAAAGTAATCGCCCACCCCAAGGCGCTTTACTTCCATCCTGGTTTTGTCTACGGTTGGTATTTCGTTGACGATCGATATTACCTGACCGGCTGGCCAGTGCTGCTTGGTGCGTAGTTTTGCTATGGCGGCTGCTTTATTCATTGGTTCGCAACTTTCAGCAGCACATCCGCATGGCAAACCTCCCCCGGCCCGCACCAGCAAGCCAAGTCTTTACCCCGTAGGTCGCTCAGGTCACCGGGGTAACCCGCAGCTTCGCGAAATTCAAGATCGGCCAGCATATCCTCGAAAAACCCCACCGCGCCTTCGTTGTCGAGCGGCTCACGGTTGAGCGGGCCGGGGTGTCCGACCCGGAAGGGGTTGCCGTACTTCGTGGGGCGGCCCACGTATATCGCATTTCCGGGCATCCGCCAGCCCTTAGTTCGTTTGCGTTGGATTCGTTGTGGCATGGTTCGAATAGTTAATCTTTGTCTTCGGCATCGGATTCCAGCACCCCATCTTCGTCGGTGCAATAGTTGACCAGGAACTTTTCGTCCATCTCCCCGCCCCGGTACTTTGCCAGGATAGGTTCGCGCCATGCCGTGTCCGCCCACCGGGCCTTTAGGGCGGTTCCTACGGCTTTCTTATCGTCGCCGTCCATGGCCGCCAGGGTGGTGCGTATGGCCTCCTGGCACTCATCCAATTCGATCTCTGCGGGGCTGCGCTCCCGGTACTCCGGCTCCACGGTACCCTGAATGGCCCCCAATTCTTCTTCGGTCCGCAGGCCCGCCAGTTCCACCGGGAAGGCCTTACGAAGGGCGTGGCTTTCGGCAACCTTGGCAATCATCTGAAAGGGCATGGTAGCCCACTTCTGCTTGCCGGTACTGAACTCGGCGAATACCGCCGTGTGGGTGTAGGGGACGCGCACACCCCCGACGATTTTGTACACCGTCACTGTGGCCGTAACGGGGACTTTATGCTTTGCCGCGCACTCCGATGCGGATAAGTAGCGGCCGTCACTCGTCAGATTGTACTTTGCTTCATCCGTTCCGGCGTGGGTGCCGCTACGGTCGGCACAGGCGCGGTAGCCATCGATGCCGGTAATGACGGAGTATTTGCCGCCGTAGCCCACCAGGTAAATTTGCTTCAGGAAGGGGCTGAGGTTTTGGGTCCGGCATACCTCGGCGAATACGGCCACCTGATCGGGCGGGCAGCCGGCGGGAATGACCCCGGCCCCCTCCAGCGTCTTGATGTGGTCGGGGGTCAGGTTCACCGCCTGGGGTAGGGCGGGGGATAGCTCGGTAGTGGGAAGGGTGCTCATGTTGTAATTGTTAGTTGAAAAACCGGGCGGCCATTGAGCCGCCCGGCGAAAAGACACTGATACCTCACTTGTTCATAGTGCCGCCGCTACTGATGCGGGAGGCAACGTACTTTTCGAATATGTGGCGCTGTATATATCGTCCGACGCTCGCCACGGCCCGCAGCCGGTACCAGTGCTCGACGGGGACGCCAAAGTAGGCGTAGACGGCTCCATTGTTGCGGAACTTGACGAACAGGGTGTGGGTGGCACTCAGGTAGCCCATTTCGGATAGCATCTTGCTTTCGCAGGGCTGCATGACCACCGGCAGGGACCGGGTGGTGGATGCGGGGGTAGGGGTAGAAAGGGTGGAATGCATGATGTGCGTTTTGGTGACCCCACAAATATACGCCACAGTTATTTACTATGCAAGTTATACGGAATATATTTTAAGTGAACGTTCGATGTCGCATGTGTTGCGTCTATCCGCTCCATTTGAATAATGTTGCAACACGGTTCAGCGGTCGGCCCCCCTTAACTTTTCTTTAGCCAGTTCGGTATTTCCATATCCCTATATTTGCGAATATATCGACTATGAATTAAGGATACCCAATGGATTACACCAAGTTCGACAACCTGCCCAACGAGCAGGCCACGGTGCTGATGGCCGACGTGCGGGACGCCTTAAAAGACGACCACGAAGCGCGGGGCGAGCGGTTCAACATCACCCCCTTCAACGACGAGGTCGCCAGCCGCTACGACCTGCGCAACAAGACCGCCCTGCGCTACGGCTACAATACGGGCAAGAAGATCAGGGAGGGCAAGCCGCTGAAGCAAGGCAAGGGGCTCATCCACGGTTCGGACGTAGCGCGCGTCATATCCTACGCCCTGCGGGAACAGGGTCGCCTGGCCTGGCCGCACCTGAAGACGCTCATCGCCGATCGGGGTAAGCCATGGACGGACCTATTGGAGATCGAACCCGAAGACCAACAGCAGCAAATCGACGACCACGTGAAGCGCGCCGTGGCCGGTCTGGAAGATTCGCGCCGCCTGGCTGCCGACCTGCGCCGGATTGCCGAGCGGGTGGAACCCCTCGCCCACCGGGTGACGGGGCTTACCGACCGGCTCACCGATCAGGCCGCTGCTCTCTCCAATTTCGTCACCGCGGACCGGCGGCTGCGCCGGGAGATCACCGCCTTCGCCGATCAGATGGACCGGCTGCGGCGCGGTATGGAAAACGAAACGGACCCCCACCGCATCCAGGCTGCGGCCGAAGGCATGGCGCTGCTGCTCGACCGGCTGCGCAAAACGCTGGAGTAGGTCATCGGGCCGTCGCAAGTCAAAACAAATAGTTGCATACCCGGTTAGGTGCTATATTTGTTGCGCTAAACCCAACCCCCGTATGCTCGCTACCCAAAACGAAGCTCCCTCCCACATTCAGCCCGAGCCCCGGCAGGTGTCTACCACCACTTACCTTGACGGCCCTACACCCTACGCTATCCTGGACGACAAAATAAATCGCGTGAACGCCCTCACCACCCAGGCTGCGGCACTAGCTGATCGGCTAGGCTACTGAAAAAAATGAATATATATTCCGAATAACTTGCAAATAAGGTAGACACTTCCCTATCTTCGCTTCACCGGTTAGCGCCGGAAACGTGTCTGACTGAGATTGGCCCTTAGCGACGCAGAAAGAAAAAGTGGCCGGCTTGCACGTCGGCCCCTGTCTCGGTATCCGCCAATCTCGCCGAAAGACACGCGCAAGCGCCGCCCGGATTTATCCGTGGTGGCACTTCGTGTTTCTAGCCCTCCCCGAATTTAACTAATCGCCATAAGCTGCCCATCGGCGGCGGGCCAATCCTATGCCATGTTTAGAGAAGGAGATACTATTTACCTGCCTTGGACGGGGGAGCATGAAGCCAAAATTGTGGAAGACGACGGTAGCTATAGTTTGCCGTTGAAGGTTCAAACCGCAGGCGAAACTTTCCGAGCCTACCGCGATGGCAGAACGAGAAATACGCACCGCCTCCCCGTTCTCTCCCACACCCCCTGGACCCAACGCGCCGTCACCGAACGGCCGTGGGAGCCGGAAGATACCGAGGATGTGTACGTCGTAAAGGATGGCAAGGTCCTGGTCGGGGCGAGCGAAACCCACGACTGCCACCGCACCTACGGCATCGCAGGTATCCTCAAAGGCGACCTGCTCTACCTTGCCGTTGTGGGCCACAACCTTTTCCCCCACACCCCAGAAGGCCTTAAAGCCGCCCGCGCCGCGCTTGCCGGTACACCGCAGGCCAACCCGACACGGCAGCCGGAACCTACGCCCGAAGCAGAGCCCAAGCCGTTCGGCCCGCACGACGTGACGGTATGCTGCTACGATGAGGAGGGTACCGCGTACGTGGCTGTGGAGTACGATTCCGGCGACGGCACGGTGTTGATCGTTTCCGATCATAATATCTATATAAGGGGCTGGATCCACAGCGGCGGAACCGTAAGCGAAAGATACGGTGAAACCCTTCCCAAGTCCCGCTTCACCCGCCACAACCCCACGAAATAATGGGACACGGCAAAAACCTCCACCAGCCCATTCACAACCCCCGCACTGTGCGGGAATGGCGCTGGTATGCCAGCCGCTGTGAAGAGCGGGCGCGGGCCTTGCGCGCCGAAGTACAGACCGCTGCCCTGGCCGACCTCGCTACGCTCAACGAGCTCATCCACACCGCCGAAAACAACGCCCTCATCGTCCGTCAGGCCACGAACGGAATGGACCCGAACGACGAGTTCAACCCCTTCCAGGCCGCCCCCGATCCTTCGCCCGACGAAATCACCATCATCCATTCCCCTCTACCCCTAGAAGACTGCCTACTATGATCCACGACTCCATCCTCCGCTCTATCGTCATTGCCCTGCTGAACCACGGGGAGCTCACCCGCGCCGACCTCTACTCCAAATGCAACTGCGGCCCCCAGCAGACCAACGAGCACCTGGAGGCCCTGCTGCTCAACGGTACGGTGGCGAAGACTTACACCGGGGGCGTTGCGTCCTTCGTGTTGGTGCGGCCACGGGAGGCGCGTCTTGCCCACCGTATCCATTGGAAAGCCGTTTCGGTCCAACCCGCCCACTAGCCATGCCGAAGTACCACACCACGCCCCGCCGGGCCATCGTGCAGGAACTACGCCGCGAACAAGGGATGCGCGATAAGAAGTACCCCGAATGGATCGACGGCGGCACCCTGAACCGCGACCGCGCCGCCCGGCAGTACCGAAGCATGAACGCTGCCCTGGCCGTGATGGAAGCCCTTACCGACGATGAAGTGCGCCGGCTATTGAAAGAACACGCCGCCCGGACCGGGGGCGATCAAATCAGCCTGCTGTGAGCGCCGCCCCATTTACCAAGATACCCCGGGGTACCGCCCAAGACGCCACCCTGTCTTTTGCCGCCCGTGGGTTGCTGACTTACCTACTCAGTTTACCGCCCTCTTGGTCCATCAACCTGGAAGACTTGGCACAGCGCTCCCCACAAGGCAAGAGTGCGGTAAGGACTATGATGCACGAATTGATCGCGGCGGGCTACGTGACGCGAAGCCGCCAGTCGGGTTCGCGTGGGAGGTTCTGTGGGTACGCCTACACCGTCACACCCACCACATCTTCGACCGTCGTGCGGTTTTCCGACGACGGTTTGCCCGACGACGGTTTGCCCGACGACGGAAAACCGCACGCTATTATAGAAGACAGTATAGAGAAGAAACAGAAAGAGAAGAAACATACCTACCTGCCTACCAGCGCGCACGAAGACGAATCCGAAGATTCTGATCCCGGACCAACCACCGCCGTCGAAGCGGCTGCGGAAAAAGAAAAAAGTTCCGCGCTAGATGTCGCCATTGCCCAAGCAGCCCAGCGAACCGGATGGCAAGCCCCACCCGAAGCCCCCACCCGCTGGGAAGGTCCAACACTGGAAGAAGTCGTTGCGGCGGATCGTACCCGTCGCACCCCCGAAGAACTTACCGAGGCCGTCATGGCTGAAATCCAAACCGAGCGCGGGCAGTCCGCCCTGCGGGTCAGTGCCCGCCGCGCTGGTCCGGGTGGGGTGGACCTTCAGGCGGCGGGCCTGAATATCTACGCCGCCGTCTACGCCTGCTGTCAGCGCATGTCCGCCGAACCCGGCGTCGAGCCGATGGCCGTCATTCGCAAGCTACCCGGCTACCTCGAAATCGAAGCCGACCGCGCCTGCAAGCGAACCGCCCGTAGCGCGGCATCCGAGAGAAAAGCCACCGGCTACCGGCAGCGGCAAACCGCCGGTTCCGGAAAGCCCACCGCCCGCCACCGCCTGCGCGACAACCCGGCTAACTACGACTACTCCAAAATTTCCGGATGGGGGCAATAAGCCTCCGTACAACCATCCACTATGCAACCTGACGAAACGCAAACCGAAGCCACCAACCCCTACCTGGAAGTCCTGCCCGGCCCGGCAAAGACGGCCTTCATTCAGCGCAGGGGTACGGAACAGGAAAAGAAGTGGCTCGCCGAAGCGGTCCTGCACCACCTGACGGACGAAGACCGCGAACGCTTACAGGCCAAAGCCGACTACGCCCGCCGGGTGGCCGGCATCGATCAAGCCCCGGTAGACCCCGTGGACCGCTACGCCAAAACACTTTCCGCTGCCCGCAAACGCTTGCGTAACCGCATGCTTTCCCACCGTGGCGGCGGGCGAGGGGGCGATGCGGTAGCCGATCCCGCCGCCCTTTACTACGCCAGTCGCTCACTGCTCTGGGATGCCTACGCCACGCAGGTGGAGTACGAAACCGGACAGCAACCCACGGCGGATAGCATTGATGGATCACTGAGCCGTGCCATGAACCAGGTTGCCCACTGGCTGGTCGGCTTGGAAGAGTGGCAGGGCGGCAAGGTGGAAGGGCAGTGCATCAGCCCCATCAAGTCGATCTACATCGTTGGCGACACCGGCAACGGCAAGTCCACCTTGGCAACGGCCGCCTACCAAGCCAGCATTGACCTGAGCAGCATCGACGGCAGCGATATGCGCCTGGGGCTCACGAGCATGGACCAGTTACACCTGGCTATCCAATCGTCGCAGAGCCTGGAGCGAATCGACGAAGTATGCCGGGGACACATGGTACTCGACGAACTACGCCTGAAGCACCTGGAACACCTGCACTACGGCAATGCCGTCAGCCTCGTTGCCGACATCCTCATCAACCGGCACCACATTTGGAAGCAGCACGGGCAGCAGACCATCATTACGACCAACGTGCCGCCCGACGAACTGCTCTCCGCCCTTGACGACAGCCGTATCACCGGCCGGCTGCTTCAGCAATATCACATCCTACCCGTCACGGGGTCGAGCTACCGCACCGCAAACTAATCACACAAACTAACCCGGCCTCAGGCCACAACCCCCTCCCATGTCATTTCAAATCTCCGGCACCCTCGAGCGCAAGTACGAAACCGAAACCAAGGGCGAGGCTTTCCGCGTCCGCGATTTCGTCATCAAAGCCAGCGACGGCGGCAAGTACGACAACTTCGTCAAGTTTCAGACTACGCAGGAACGCGTAGACATCATCGACCCCTACGACGAAGGCGACGAAATCACCGTCCACTTCGATCTACGCGGTCGGCAGTGGCAGGACCGCTACTTCACCAACCTGAACGCCTGGCGGGTGGAGCGGGCGGCTGCCGGCAACGCAAGGCCCGCCCCGGCTACCGCTTCCGATCCCGACGTGGTGTTGGAGGCCACCGACGCGGACGAAACTTTGCCTTTTTGACGATAAAGATTTTTTGCGATACACGGCTTTGCGCTCCTTTTAAAAGCCAATCAAACCTCACATCATGACAAACAAAGAGTGTTTTAAATGCGGCTTAATTAAGCCGATAATTGATTTTTATAGACACGCCCAAATGAAGGACGGTCATCTCAATAAATGTAAAGATTGCACGAAAAAAGATGTTGCCGAACGAATCAAAAACAAAAGTACTGATTTAAAGTGGGTAGATAAAGAAAGGGCGCGGACCAGGATGAAGTACTATCGCTTAGGATACGCCAATGATGCTAATAGCGAAGCTAGTAAACGGTGGCACTTGAAATTCCCGAATAAAAGACGAGCCTCTAATCGTGCAGCCAAGGTGCATCCTGGTAGGCCCGGTTATCAACGTCACCATTGGTCGTACCGCAAAGAACATTGGGAAGACATTATTTGGCTTACAACGCGGGAACATGCTTACATCCATCGCTTCATGACATACGATGAAGATTCTAAGCAGTATCGAAATAATCTCACTGGCGAATTAATGGATGAGCGAACTAAGCATGAAGCATACATCAAAGAATTGCGTCCTGCATTTCAGCAATATCAAGAGCGTGTAGCCATTGCAATGGCCAGCAAATAGGTGCCGGACTCTCACACGGGCTGCCACCGCCCCCTTTTTTTTGCCATTCTAATCCACGCATAGTGTCTCTTCACCGCCCGCCGGGACCTGCCGGCGGGCCTTTCAAACGCCCCGATTATGAGTCTTTCCGCCCCCTCCCCTTCGTGCAAAGTCGAACTACACAATGATCACTTCCAAAACTTCAAACGCTACCAAGTGCCCCGGGCGCAACTCATTATCGCGGACATCCCCTACAATATTGGCAAGGATGCCTACGGCTCTAACCCAAGCTGGTATGTTGGTGGCGACAACCAGAACGGAGCAAGCGAACTAGCCGGCTCCGAGTTCTTTGATACCGACGTTGATTTTCGCCCCGCAGAGTTCATGCACTTCTGCTCCAAAATGCTGCGCAAAGAACCGAAGCAAAGGGGGCAGGCTCCGGCTATGATTGTGTTTTGCGCCTTCGAGCAGCAGTTTAAAATCATCGAACTAGGCCGTCGCTACGGACTCGGCAAATACATCAACTTGGTATTCCGTAAAAATTTCTCCGCCCAGGTCCTCAAGGCCAATATGCGCGTAGTGGGGAACTGCGAATACGGAGTTTTGCTCTACCGCGACAAGCTGCCCAAATTCAACAACGGCGGCAAGATGGTATTCAACTGCCTCGACTGGACCAACGACGGCAGCGAATACGAAAAGATTCATCCCACCCAGAAGCCGATCGGGCTACTGAAGCGGCTCATCGAAATCTTCACCGATCCTGGCGAAGTGGTTATTGACCCGGTTGCCGGTAGCGGATCATCCCTCGTTGCCGCACACGAAATGAACCGCCGGGCGGTTGGCTTCGAGATCAAAAAGGATTTTCACCGAGCGGCATCTGACTGGATTGACAAAATCGTACAGCGCAAGGCCGACATAGAACAATTTGGTTTTGCTCGTAGCGAAGCAGCGGCGGTCAATCCAATCCTTTTTTAGCCATGCCCTTCCGCCCGCGCCCCTACCCGCTCCCCCTCACCACCCGCGCCGCCATCACGGTCTTGCGCCTGCTGCTGGTGGGTGCCCACCTTGTCATCTACGCCCTACTGATCGGTATGGTGTGGTATCCCGAAACCGTGCGCGCTTTGCCTGACGACCAGTTGCTCCACGGCTACCTGTGGTGCGCCGCCGCCATCCTGTTCCTTCCCACCTTCATCCTCACCCTTCGGGGAAAACTTGCCCGCGCATGACCCACCAAGCCAAAACCTACCACGAAACCGACTTTTCCGGACAGGCCGAAATGGTCGCCCAAATCATCGCCGACCACCCCGACGGCATAGACGCCAAGTCCGCCGCCGCCCTGGTGGGGGGAGACTTCCCCGATGCCCGCGTCACCGCCCGCTGTGGGGACTTGATGCGGGAGGGGCGGGTGTACACCACCGAGGGGGACGGGCCGAAACGCTACCACTACGAAGCCAACCCCGCCAATTGGCCCGCCCGCGCCCGCCGCTACGCCGCCGAACGCAACCCCATTACGAAACTGGCGAAGTACGCCAAAGCCCAGGGCTGGCTCACGCCGGATCGCCGCGAAGTGCTACGGCATTGGCTCGAAATAGATCGTGCGGTATGATGCGCTTACTTGACTTATTCGCCGGTATAGGCGGGTTCAGCCTTGCTGCACATTGGTGCGGATGGAAGACGGTGGGCTTTGTCGAATGGGATGAAGGAAATCAACGCCGGCTTAAAAATCAATTTCCGGGTATTCCGGTCCACAACGACGTAAGAACATATCATGGAATCAAAGGAAGTGCTGACGTTATTTGCGGGGGATTCCCTTGTCAAGACCTTAGTAGTGCCGGAAAAGGCGCAGGAATCACCGGCAAGAAATCGGGACTATGGTTTGATATGTTACGAATTGTTCGACAAGTCCACCCTTCGTTTGTGGTCATCGAAAATTCCCCTAACCTCCTTAAAAAAGGATTTGAATCGGTCCTATATCCGCTTTCCGAAATCGGGTATGATGCGGAATGGCACGTGTTTCAAGCGGACGATTACGGAGCGTGGCACCAAAGAAAAAGGGTCTTTATTGTTGCCTACCCCCACGGCTTCGGACCTTTGGAGGCTGAAATTTGGCAAGGCGGCTATCGAACGGAATATAGCCCGTGGCCATCAACTTCAACTTTCGGCTCTTTTGACTTTGGTGGGCGTACCTACCCGCAACTTCCCGGCCATTTACTTATGGATGATGGGATTCCCTCCGAAATGGGCTACGTCATGGCCGCCGGCAACGCCATAGTCCCCCAAGTAGCCTACCAAATCTTTCGCGCCATCCAAGCCCAGTTATGATTTCCCCCAACACCCCTGCCCACCCCATCACCCGCTTCCTCACCACCAACGGCCCGGCAACCGCCGCCCGCATCCGTACCGCCCTAGGGTATCGACCCTATGCCACCGGGCGGGCTAGTCGGGTCTTGGTAGATGATCAGGCTACCCTGCAACAGTCGGGCCGCATCACTTGGGAGCGGGACAGCAATACGTGGTCCGCTATAAGTCCCGCTGCATGAGCGCCCAACCCCAGCCCGCCCCAACCCCTCCCCCGCAGATGCAGCCCGCTCCCAACGAATTGGACGATCTGATGCTAGACGTGCTCTTTGCTCGCGCCCGCCGCCGGGTAATGGCCCGCCAAAGTGCCACCCGCGCCCTATCTTCCGACTTCCCCACTGACTGATCCCCAACCGTGAGCCAACTACAAGATCACCACGTCTACGTCCCCCTGGTCCGCTACTCTGACGGGGGTAGCCAGAACGAATTGAGTAACGAAAGCCAGCTCTTCGAGATCACCCGCCACGTTGAACGGGAGCACCCCACGGCGGTGGCCCCCTTTCACCTGCAAGATGCCGACAGCGGACGCAAGGCCAACCGCAACCAGCTACTCGATGGCATCCGAAAGATTAAGGAATACAACCGACGCGCCAGCCAGCCCATCACCCTGGTGCTCGTACACGACTGGGAGCGGTTCATCCGCAACACCCTCTACGGAGTTACGTGGGTGGTGCAGTTTCAGGAAGCCGGGGTGGAGGTCAACTCCATATCCAACTGGATACACTTTTCGGATCGATGGAGCCTGATGAATTTCTTTTACTCTTTGCTCGAAGCCCAGGGGTATTCCGATAAGCTCAGCGACAACACCAAGCGCGGTCAGGCCCAGCATCTCCGCGACGGCTACCTTCCCTACCGGGTGGGAACACGCTACCTCAAGGCCGATACCAAGGCCCGCACCCACCACTGGCTACCTGCGGCGGACAACCTACGCCGGGCCGGTCAGCAGATCGCCGCCGGAAAGACCCTGGCCGGTGCCTACGCGGACAATGGAGGGCGGGACGTGCTGGGAGCCGAACAAACTTTTTCCGACCAGCTGCGCAAAGAATACCTTATGGCCCGCTACCAAGGCCACGAGCTCAACTATTCCCCGCTGTGGACCGAGGCCACGTGGATGAAATTACAGGACGTACTACGGCAAACCGCGCCGCTGACGACGAAGCAACGGCGGCTCGCTAAATTCTTCCTACGCGGCCTGGTTTTCGGGGCTCCCTGCTACCGGCCAAGCTCATCCTCCAGCGTCCGTTCCCGATCGGGGAAGCGGCACCACTACCTGATTTGCACCTGCAAAGGGGTGCGCCACTACCGTTTCCGTTGGGCTGATGTCGTCGAAGATCACCGCGAACTGATGCACGAACTGGTACTGGTCGGAGAGCGTCAGCACCGGCTGGTACGCAAGGCCCGGCAGCGGTCAGCCCGCCAGGTAGCCGAGCTAAAAAAATCCATTCGCCGCCTACGCGCCCGGGTGAAAGAACAAGCCGAAACCGAAGCTAACGCCGTTCGGCTACTAGCGCGGGGCGTTTTCACGCCCGAAGATCGCAAAGTGATTCAGGCCGACGGGGCGCGGCTGCGGGTGGAGCTCGACCAGGCCGAGAGCGTACTTGCCCACCACGGGGAAATACTTGCCGAAGTTGAGCGCAGTATTGCCCACATCGGCGTGTCGTTCTACGAGGGGGCCGACCCCCTGCAACTACGGGACTTCACCGCGATGATGTTCCCGGATGGCTTGCTTTACAACCCGAAAACCCGTACCTTTCGAACCACATCCCCCAATGCCGCCTTGTCACTAACTGACGCTAAATCAACTGCTTACGCCAAAATAAAATTTGGGCTACCTCACGCTGTGGAAGGTAGCCCGGGAATGGGTGGAAGACCGGGGCATATTCGAACCCCCCATAGTGATTTAGCGGCCGTTCGTGCCTATACGGTGAAGTACAATCTCACCGCGTAATGGACCACCGTTCCCTACTGTATCTAGTGGCCGCCCTTTCGGTAGGCTACCTTGCTGGTTGCCTGCAACGACCTCACCCGCCCGGCCCGGTAGGCCACGTGACGTGCGCCGTCGTGGTCTACGATACCGTCACCGCGAAGCAAGCGCCCGCCGCCGGCCATTCACCTTCGCATCCTCCCACGACCGCCCCCACCGCTGCCGAAGCCCGCTACATTTCACGCTTCGCCAAGATCGCTCAACAGGAGGAAGCGCGCTACGGCATCCCGGCGGCGATCACGATTGCCCAGGGGATGCTCGAAAGCTCGGTCGGTCGTAGCCGACTGGCGCGCAAGGCCAACGCCCATTTCGGCCTGAAGTGCTGGAAGGGGGGCTGCGGTGACGATCACTGCCTGCCGCACCATGACGACAGCCCCGATGATCGCTTTCGACGGTACGCCAATGCCTGGCTTTCTTACCGCGATCATTCGGAGTTCCTTTCGGGCGGTGAACGCTACGCCCATCTATTCGACCTACACCTAACCGACTACCGGGGCTGGGCGCGGGGACTTCAGCGGGCGGGGTACGCTACCGACCCGCACTACGCCGATAAACTTATCACTTTGATCGAACGGTGCGGGCTGGCTGCATCCAAAAATCCTACCTATGCCAAGTAAAACAGGCCATTATCCCGTCCGACGCTGGCGGCTTTCTCCCTCCACCGTAGCCGCCGCCCTACATGCCGTCAGAAGCGGAACGGACAACGACCAACGCCCGATGTCAGAGTTCCGCCGAAAGGAATACGACCTAACGCTACGGGCTGAACGGGCGAAGCGAGGCCGGTTATTATACGATCCGAAAGGCGGAGCTAAGTGGGGGAAAAGCCCGGCCCGGAGAAATCCGTTTCACGGAATTGAAGATCAGCCACACTACCTCACCGAAGACGAATATCGGCGGCGAAAGCGTAACTCCACGCTAACGAAATATCCGATGCTCCCATCATGGAAACAAACCTAGTCATGCCATATACCTATCTACCTCCCCACTTTCCGTTTGATGCCGTTACCCATAATGGGATACGAACGGCATGGAACATGATCAAGGATAGTTACCCTCGCCTTATACTGGAGGAGTGTACCGTGTACGCTAAAAACCCCGTGACACGAAGGAAGAAAGCCGTTCTCACCTTTACCGTTTATTCCCTCAATGTTGGCCTAACGCGGGAAGATGCGGCCCGTCGTTCTGGGTGCGAAATAGCCTTGGTTGCGGAGTTTGCCTACGACGATCAAACGACCAACGTCCGGCATGCACAACGCTTTTTCAGCGGATTACTCGAAGCCACCAGACACCTCGGCAACAACCCGACAAACTAACTCCACCCCCGCATGAAAATACCCATCTACGCCCTAGCTGCTGTCGGCCTACTAACCATAGCCGCCATCGGAGCCCAAACCATCATCGACCATTACCGCTTGTGTAAGTGGGAGTGCCAGCGCCGCCGCAAAAAAGGCGAGGAAACGGAATGGGACTTTGGGCACATACCGATCTTCTTCATTGAAGGGCAACAAGCGGATGAATTACTGAGCTACTTGCAAGGCAGCGAACCCGCCAACCGCAGCCCCTTTCCCACTCAACGGGACTTGTTGGAATGGGATCTCATTCACGCCGAAGAAACGGAAGACTACGAGCGGGCGGCACAAATTCGGGATGAGCTAAACCGGATGCAGCGTGATAAGTAAGCAAAATCAAAATCGGGCATTGTCCGATATGATGCGGGACGACGAAGCGGATGGGCTGTACGATACGGGGCACCCGTTGGCAGGCAGGCCCATCTATCGCAGTACCGATTGGAAGGAAAGGGTAGCAGCCGATCATTTCAATCCACCCGCTCCCGGCATCTACCGCTGCGTGGTCGGTAGCGTCACCCGCATGTACGAGTTCCTAGCTTGGGATGGTCGGCAGTGGTTACAAGCTGATATGGAAAGCCCGGCGCATGGGGTTGTGCAGTGGGATTTGGTGGCCTTTAAGGACGCGCCGTGAAGATGTCCATCAACGAGTTCCGCGCCTACCGGGACGGCCTGAACGCAAAGACGACCGAGGCTAACCGTGCCGCCCTACGAGGCGACCACACCGCCGTGCTCGGCATCGATCCCGCCTTCCGCAAGGGCGGCATTGGCTTATGTCTTATCAACGGACTGAAGGTCACCTTCCCCAAGGTCCCGACTACCCTTGCCGCCGTCGATTATATCCGGAAACACGCCCCCCGTTGCCGGGTGGTGATCGAGAACTCCAATCTTCAGAACGCCAGCTTCGACCTATCCGGTTCCAAGCCCGTGGTTGCCCGCAAGAGCCGCAACGTGGGGGCAAACCAGGCTATCAGCCAAATCCTAGTTGAAGCAGCGCAGGAGCGGTTTGCCGACGTACTGGAGCTCTCCCCTAAAAACAAGGGGAAAAAGTGGTGCCGAACCCTTGCCCGCTCGGTTGCCGCAAGCCTGGGACACGTCCTGCCTTCGCGCATGAGCCAGGATAAGCGGGATGCTTACCAGTTGGCCGTCCGGGGGATCAGCAATCGCCACGCATGACTTCGAAGCCGCATATTGCCCGGCTCTACGAACTCAGCGAACGGCCCGCCTACGGACAGGTAGAGGGCGTGTGTCGTGTCACTGGCCTTCCGGGCCGGGGGGTACCCTTTGATAAGTGGGTGAAAAAGACGTTTACCGATTGGCAGTACCTTTGCCCGGGGGACATTGTGAGTAACGAAGCCCTACTGACCTTCGACGAAAAAAGCGAAGAAATTAAGCGCCGAACCGGTAAGGAAAAGGCCCAAAAATTTCGCTCTTATTCCCACTTCATAGTCGGGGGGCGGTGGGCGCTTTTCACCAAGGCCAATAAGGTCGAGATGTGGAACGCCCTGTTCGACGCTACCCTAGAAATGGCCGTCATCGCCGATTCGGGTCAAAAGCACTTGGTCTTCAAACATCAGCCGGGCACGTGGCAACTTGAAGAACTGCAGGTCTATCCCGACCCCGAACGGCTCAGGGTAGACCACCTTGCGTTGCAAACCCTTCTTGCCATGGGGTTCAACCAAAAGGAGGCCATCACCGGGACATATCCAGCATACAAACTCGCCCGACTGGACAGCCTTACGCAGTGGCTCGAAATCGATACCTACCTGAAGACCCGCCGGCAAAGCGGTCTGTTTCAGATTGCCGCTTTCCTACTTTTTCCCGACGAAACCATACAACTCAATGACGCACGAACAACTAGTCCACCTGCTGCTACACCCCCTGTTCCGGTGCATTCCGGCGGAATACAAGGTCAGCTATTCTAGGACCATTTGGGAGCAATTCGAGAGCCGCATCCGTGCGAGCGCCTACACCGACCGGCTTCCTGTTTTCCTGGAAAATATCAAACGCAAGTTGGGCATCCGGTTGCGTAAGGAATACGTAGCTGGCGTAGCTCAGGTCGTTAACGAAAGCGACGACCGCGCCGTGCTCGCCATGCTGCGCGACGACACGACCTACCTAACCATCCTGACCCGTCTGCGTAATGATGCGGAAAAGGAACAGATCAAAGAACCATGAGAACCTACGAATTAAACGGCCTAGTTACGGCCCTTTCCAGCATAGCCCATTCCGGCGGCGAGCGCAACGGCAACATCAGCCAGCTACGCCGAGAGCCGGTCATCCAGCCGGACGGGCGGCCCGAACAGGTGCCCGTAATCTCAGGGAACAGTATCCGCGGCATCCTGCGCGACCGGGGTATGTACCACATGCTTTCTAAGCTTGGATACGGGGTGCGCGAAGACGGCACGGTCAAAGGCCTGCCTCTCCCCGCCTTTCACTTCCTATTTTCGGGGGGCAGCCTGACCAGCACCGGGTCGAACGGGCTGGACATCGACGATATGCGCCGCGTAGAGCACCTGCTGCCGCTAATGAGCGTATTTGGTGGCGCGATCGGCAATGCCATCAAGCCCGGAAAAATGAAGGTCGGCAAGATGCGTCTACGCTGCCGGGAAAATGACCACCTGCTACCCGAACGCTACCGCTTGGGGGAAAACGCGGCGAGCTGCTGGTCGATGACGGGCGTGGAGTTTTATACCCGCCGCGATGACGCGAAGAACGACCGCCTGCTGCCCATGCTTCACGGTGGCCATCCAGGCATGAAGTACGTCGGGGACGATAACAGTATGTTCGACTCTAAGGAGGTGCGGCAAAAAAAGGACGGAACGCCCCAGCAGATGATGTACGAAATCGAAACCATCGCTGCCGGTGCGCAGTTCGTGTGGCGCATCATTTTGGAAGACGTGACCGACCTGGAGTTTGAGGCCTTTCTGACCACTATGCTGGCCTTCAGCCGCTCGCCCTTTATCGGGGGAAAGAGTGCCGTCGGATTGGGCGAAATCAGCATTCACATGGACCGATGGATCGAAATTGACAGCCGGCTTGCGGCTACCGGAAAAGAAATTGATCTGCCACTGCTTGAAAAATACGACCGCCACCTAACTGAAAACGCCGAAGACATCCGCGAGTGGCTACACAACGTGAAATAGCCCGGGCGTACGCGGGCCTTTCTACTTACCGCCGGCGTGTTGCCGCGACACGGGACTGGATCGCCCAACAACTAGAAACGGTTGAGCGGCCCTACGTGGCTTGTTCGTTCGGAAAGGATAGCGGCGTAATGCTGGATTTGGTCCTCAAAATGCGCCCCAATATTCCGATCCGATTTATCCGCTGGAAGGTGGAAACGGAGCTGTTCAACAATTTTGACGACGTGATCGGGCAGTGGCAGAACCGCTATCCGGACATGACCCTGGAGCAGGTGACGCACGTCCGCAAATCGGCTAGCGACTTTCGAAAGGATCGATTTGATGCAAAACCCGGCCGGTACGACAGTTACTTTGTCGGCATACGTGCACAGGAGAGCCGGGGGCGGCGAATTAGTTTGCGGCACCATGGCATGCGCTACCTGAACACCGCCGGACTCCTGCGCCTATGCCCGTTGGCTTGGTGGAAAACCGAAGACGTAGCAGCCTATACGGTCATCCATGATCTTCCCCTATTGGACAGCTACCGGTCGCACGGCTTCGAAACTCGCACCGGATCGGGCATTGCTCGGGACAGTCACGGCCAACGTGAACTCAGCCTATCAATCTTGAAAAAGCGCGATTTAGCGGCTTTCAACCGGCTACTAGACTACATGCCAGAACTAGCCCAGTGGTCCTAATCAAAACAACCATGAATGACTCCACTGCTAACCGTCCTACCTCCTTGCGAATCCGCGCCCACCTCGCTACGGGCGTTATCTCTGATCAATGGCTTCCTCTAGATAGTGTCATGTACTACCACGCCGTGCGGCGGCGCTACGGTTCCCAGACCGTAACCCATGCCCGGCGTGGCGTCCATTTGGAGGGCGGCGGAATCAATCTTCCGTTACTGAAGCGGAACGCCAATGCTGGACCCCGATGGTACTACGCTATGTCATTTGCTCAGTGGCCCGAGCACACCGTGGAGAGCAAAACATTCTTCACGAAGCAGAACCGCCTGCGGTTCCAGCACATGGTTGATTTTCGAGGGAAACGCGGCAAGATTGAGACGAAGAGTGGACGTTACAAGCCGCTGCACGTCCACGTACACGCTCGCCACGCGCTATACATTGATTGGTACTGCACTGGGCATCGCGCAGAAATTGAAGACCTGCTGCGCTTCTGCACTCATTTGGGTAAGAAATCATCTCAGGGGTGGGGCGAAGTGTTACGTTGGGAGATTGTCGACTGGCCGGAAGCGTGGTATTTGAACGGACCGGGCGGAAAGTTGATGCGGGCCGTGCCCACAAGGGGACCGGGTTATCTTTACGGTATTCGCCCGAGCTATTGGCTGCCTAAACACCAATTTACGTGTCGAATGCCGGAGGTGCAGAGGGGGGAAGCAAACCGGGGATGAACGGACGAAAGTCGGGGATTCGGTCCGGTGTGGTACGACACAAAACCGAAAGATGACCAATAATAAACTTTGCGACATTAAGCAACTAGAGCGGACATACACAATTTGGAAGTGTGGGTTTTTTCTACTGGCATACACTATGCTTGCCGCCTTTGGGTGGTGCTTGGTCAGGACGGCTTGGGATGTTTTTGATTGGAGCATATCCGGCTTTGCGCTATTGGTTTTTGGACTGTTGATTCTTGTAGTTGTGTGCTTCATAGCATCAATGCTTCTTGCTGTCCTTATTGCTCTGATTGCTGAAAAATCACCGGACCGATCCCGGCAAACGGACCTCATCACCGAGTACATCGCCCCCACTACCGATCATCCCGGCGGTAAGTATGTGACCAGCGAAGAAGCCCATAACTTGATTGACGGCGAATGGTGGGGTTTGCCACTTTCAGCGCACAAGTCCGATAAGATTCACGCCGAAATTATGGCTAGGAACGATCAGAAATATCCGCTACTGATCGCCAGGGGCAAGGCCAAATAAACGCAGTGCCAAACATGAAACTCTACGCATTCCGCAACCCCACCGACCACCCCAAAGCCCTCGCCTACGTGGTCGCTCCAAGCCAGGATGAAGCCACCAAGGCCCTATCGAAAAAGCTATCGGCCGACGTTATGGAGAATACCGTATTCGTGCGTGAATTGGCCCTTTCGGACTTTAATCGGCCCACGGTGCTGGATATGACGATCGTTCCATTTTGAAGGGAATAATTTTAATTCCCGTACCTTAGATCCAAGGTTGGCACCACCGGACCCGCTTATTCCCATGTCGTTACCCCTAGCGACCGCCAACCCAACCCCCCCACCAAGTCCGACCCGACGAACCGCCCGGCCCCGCGCCCGGCATTTCTCTCATAGTTGTGTTCGTTCATTAGCATTTTCAGCCCTCACCCGCGCCCGCGAGCCCATCACCCGATTGCCGGGGGATAGTCTCTGGGGAGATGCCCGTGGGCCGGGTCGGGGTTATTCTGCGCACCCGCAACCCGTACTGAAATAGCCCATGCGCCCACTATTGGAATACGCCCCGATGAGCCTGCTCGAAGTCTTGGATGCAGCTACGCGCGCCGGATCAAGCGGAGATGCCGGACTTGCCGACTACTCGCCAAGCGAATACCGGGCTCTGGTAGGCCTACTTGCCACCCGTTCACTCACCAATCAGGTCCTGTTCGCCTATACCCTGGCCAGCGACCGGGCCGGACGGGAAAGGCGTAGCGGACTGTTCTTTCTGCTGCGCACGGTCTTCGACGAGCAACAGGAATTGACCTACGACGGCCTACGCACCCGTTACCGCCGGATGCTGTCCCGGTACTACACTGCCGAAAAGGAAGAACGGCGAAAGGGACAAATTGCCCCTTCACGCGGCTAGTGCCGGCAGTAGTTTAGCGGCTAAACCCGCCCCGAATTGGCCGATAAGCCCACGAAAAACGAACTGGTTGCAGCCCTGACCGGGAAGCAGCGACAATTCTGCGAGGAGTACGTCATTGATTGGAACGGCACCCGGGCGGCAAAGCGGGCTGGGTATAGCAAAAAGACGGCCCATGTTGTCGCTTCCGAAAACTTAACTAAACCTAATGTTCGGGCCTACGTCGAATACCTGCGTGAAAACGTAGCCGAGGCGGCGGGCATCAGTGCTTTGTGGGTCGCCCAACACTACAAAAGCCAAGTAGAGTCCGGGGTCGACAAGGTCTTTCAGGACTGGTTCAACCGTAAGGACTTCGACGAACTGCCCGAAGCGGTCAAGGCCTGCATTAAGAAGATCGAAACCCGTATCGAAACCTACACGACCAAAGACGGGCAGGAAATTCAGCAGGAACAAGTCAAGCTGGAGTTCTACGATAAGCAAACTGCCCTGCGGGGCCTTCGTGATATGTTGGGCCTCGACCAACCCACGCGGACCGAAACGAAGCACACGGGCGAAGTTGCCATCGGCGGCATCAACATCCTCCAGCCGTGACGGCCATCCCGAACCCCAATGCGCTGCGCACCCTGGACTTTCAGCCGCAGAGCCAACCGCAGTACGATGTCTTCGTGCTGCTCATGGACGCGGTCACCCGCTCGGTGGGCTTTGGCGGCGGGGCCGGTGGCGGGAAAAGCTTCGTGGGTGTGGCGTGGATATGGATGATGTGTACGATCTACGCCGGGGTGCGCTACTTCTTCGGGCGTAAGGAGTTGAAGCGCCTGAAGCAGACGACCTACGCCAGTTACCTGAAGTTCTGCGAGCTGTACGAAATCCCCCTGGCGCAACGCGGCATCTATAACGACAAGACCAGCACCCTGACCTTTCCCAACGGGTCGGAGATCATCTTTCTCGATTTGGCCTACAAGCCTTCAGACCCGTTCGGTGGCACGTTCGGCTCACTCGAATTCACGGGTGGCTTCATTGACGAAAGTTGGGAAGTCAACGCCGTCTACGTCCGCTTGCTCTACACCCGGATCGGACGGTGGAAGAATGAGCAGTACGGCATCTTCGCCAAGGTTCTCGAAACCTTCAACCCCGACAAGGGGCATTGCTACACCCGCTTCTACAAGCCCTATCGTAGCGGTACCGAATCCGAACGCACCCGATTTGTGCCGGCCCTGGCGATCGACCGCCTAAAACAGGCCGACCACTTCCGCCGATCCCACACCCTGCACCCTGACGACCAGGGTACGGAATTGGGGCAGTACATCGAAGGGTTACTGGATGCGGACGAAACGACGAAGCAACGCCTGCTCTACGGCAACTTCGACTACGACGACGATCCCACGGCGCTGATTGAGTATTCGGCCATTGAGGACTTCTTTGATGCCCAGCAGGTGCAGCCCGATCCGCTTCACCGCTACCTCACCGCCGACATTGCCGGCCGGGGGTCGGATAAGTTTGTCGTCATGATATGGTACGGCTGGGTGGTGGTCGAGCTTGTCGAAATGGCAAAGAGCGGCGGACGCGAAGTGCTGGACCTCATTACTGATCTGGCGCGGAAGCACACCGTCCGGGAAAGCCACATTGCCTACGACAACGACGGACTGGGCTTCTTCATCGGGGGGCAGGGTGGCTTTTTGCCGGGTGCCCTACCCTTCCGCAATGGCGCGCGCCCGCTAAAGGTGGACGGTAAGGAAGAAAACTACTTCAACCTGAAAACGCAGGTGTACTACCACTTAGCACGGCGCATCCGCCAGGGCACCATTGCCTTTCACGCCCCCCGCAGCGAACAACAGGCCGAGGACATCCGCCAGGAACTCGGGCAAATCAAGACGTTCGCCGCCGACACCGATGGTAAGATCAAGATGAAGCCCAAAAAACTGGTCAAGGCCGACATTGGCCGCTCGCCTGACTACACCGACACCCTCGCCATGCGCTGCTACTTCGACCTGGTGGGCAGTTCGCTGGTACAGTACCTCTAACCCACCCGCCAAGCCCCTCACCCGTGACCTTGACCGACGCTTACCTCGAACTGGACCTCTGTATTCAGGGGGTGGAAGACGATCACTACGCCTTGGCGTCAGGCTACGCCGACTGGCTGAGCCGGATGGCTTCGGGAAGGGGCCACGAAGAGTGGGTGCGGGATGTCCGGCCCCGCGAATCGCAGGAAGAAAAGGATGACCGGGCGCGCATCTACATTCCGGCCACGAAGTCCGCCATTGGGCCGGTGCGCTCGCTGGTAGGGCGTGTGTACCGCTCGGACGGGCGCACGTTCACGCTCACGCATCCGGTCGACGAACGCTTGCAACGGGTACGGGCCGCTCTTGCCGACTACTACGACGGGCAGGGCGTGGAGGACTACCTGGACCGCGAGCAGTTCCGCCTGGCGTTCACCGACCCCAATGCCTACTTGCTCACTTTGCGCACTTCCGAGCGCGATCACTTGGGTAATACGACGGCCATCCGGGTCTACCCCCTGCTGATCCCGTCGGCTGAAGTTCCCCGATCGGGCCGCCGCAACGGGGTGCTGGAGTGGATCATCCGCCGGCAGTACAATGCAGACAACCGGCAGACGCTGACCCTGTACGCCGCCGGCATGGTGGTGACGATGGCCGAACTTGCCGATGACGAAACCGGTGATCTGGTCCGCACCGTGGAAGGGGTGCGCTTTGCCGTGCAGCAAGTGACCAATACCGGTTCCGCGGAGTTTCCCGGCGACCAAATCGGGGCCTACCTTTCGGAGATCACCCCCAATTTGCGGGTCAGCGTCCTCGACCCCGCCAGCGAACTACTGCGGGAATTGGTGAAGGCGAAGTCGATTCTGGATGTAGCCCTCGATAAGCATTGTTTTCCCCACCGCTACGAATACAACGAGCCCTGCGACTACATGGATGCCGAACTGGGCTTGTCGTGCGCCGATCGCGGATACATCAACGCCGGGACGGTGCTGGAAGATCATGACCGCATCCCGTGCCCTCGCTGCGGCGGCCGTAAGGGCGGGCGCAAGAGCGAAAACAACGTTACCCGCGTTAAGGTGCCCACCGGCATATCTAGTGCCCGCGATGCATTCAAGCTCTCGGACCTCTACCACTATGAACAGGTGGACCTGACCACCATTGTCCGGCTGCAGGAAAACGTAGACCGGCTCATCGATGCGATTCCCTACGCCGTCTTCGGGGGGCAACACATGGCCCCGCCCACCGTGAGCCGGACGGCTACCGAGACGGTCATCGAACACCAAAGCGCAACCGACCGGCTCTACCCCATGCCCTCCCGTTATGCCCGCCTGGTGGAAAAGATCGCCCGCGTGACGGCGCAGTACCTCGGGGCCGGGGATGGGTTCACCGTCGCCTACGCCTTCCCGGAGAACCTGCGCCTGCAAAATCTGACGGAATTAGTGAATCGCCTGGGTGCGCTGCGCAGGGCCGGGGCGAGCCAGGAGGCCATCTTTGCGGTCCAGTGCGAAATCGTCGAAAAGACCCACGCCGGCTCCGGTTCGGTCGTCGCCAATATGAAGGCCTTTGAGCGGCTGCGGCCCTGGCGTAGCCTGGCTACCGCCGAAGTGTTGTCGATCATCGCCCAACGGGCCGACGGCGATACCGACGCGGCAATCTGGCTCAACTTTGATCGCATCAAGTCTGAGTTGCTCGACACCTACCCGGACTTCCACCGCTTCACGCTGCCCGCCGCCCGCCGCCTGGTAGTCGAAAAGGCTACCGCCATTGCCGCCGAAGCGGAATACGCCGAAGGGCCGCAAGTAGGCGAACTGGAGATTGGCGAAGTCCCCATCATCGAAAAGCCCGCCGATGTCCTGGAATGATGACGAACGGCGGGACTTGCTGGAACGGCTCGAACGGGACTTTCTAGCGGAGGTAGCGCGGCGACAGACGGCCCTGCGCACCGACGTGCTGGCCCTGCTTTCGGGCTTGGACCTGGATGGCGATATGATCAAGTCCACGGTACGCAACGTGCGGATGCGCGGCCGCCTCATGCGGTTACTCGACCGGGTGGGGGGTAATGAACGGCGCGGCCTGGTCAAGTGGCTAGTGGATGCGGTAAAGCGTATCGTGCGGGCCAACCGGGATTACTTCAGCCGGATGCTGCCGGGGCGCAACTTCGACCGCACCGAAGCGGCCATTCTCGCCAGTTTGGGCTACGCGGCCGGTAAGCTTACCGAAGGTTCCTACCTCTACCAGCTCACCCGTATGACCACCGTGCGCCGCGCCGTATTGGGTCGCTTCACCAGCGCCGTGCTGTCCGGTACGCAGCAATTGGGGGGGTTGCTTTCCGCCATGCGCCGCCTATTGACCGGAGCCAAGGGGTTACTCCGCCGCTTCTTCAGCCGCCCGGCCGATGAACTGTTCGTGCGCATCGACCGCGAAACGCAAACCTACCTATCGGGAAAGGCGGGGCTGGTGTACGCCGTCTACGCCGGCACCCGCATGGCGCGCACCCGGGAATTCTGCGCGGAGCGCTACGGACGGGTCTACACCCGCGCCGAAATCGAGCGGTGGCAGCGCTTCGAATGGAATGGTAAGATTCCCGATAGTGACGTGAAGGTCACACTCGGGGGCTACCGGTGCCGGCACATCCTGAGTTGGGTGACGGAAGCCATCGCCATTGCCATGGCCGGGGGGCGGGAAAACATCGACACCTACCGAACCGCCGCCGCCTGATGGACTATGCAATCTACATCGACGGCCAACTTGCCGATCCGGCCTACGAAGACTTGACCTGGGAGGTAAGCCCTTCCGGGCCGGTGGATGTGGTGACGGAACTGGCGACGGAGTTCACCTTCTCCGGATCGGACTTCACCTACCTGCGCGCTACCCTTAAAACCGGTGGATCGTGTGCCCCGGTAAGGCTGGAAGTGCGCCACGCCGGGAGCGTAGTGTACACAGGGGTTCTCTCCATGGGGTCGGGGAAGTGGTCGGACCGCAACGGGCGGGTGGCCTTCACGCCGCAGGTTGTGGCGCGGGATGCCCACCTGGAAGACCATGCCGAAGACGAAATTAACCTGCTCGACCTGGAGCGGGTGCCGCCGCTGCGCTTCGCCTTGGGCGCGGTGAGCGAGGCGGTCATTTGCACCCGCACCGGGCAGGGGTCGTACAATAATGTGCCGCCCCGCGACTGCCTACCCGACGACATTGCCTGGACGCTGGTTCGCCTGGAGGAAGAAGAGGACGAAACCCTGCAAAACAGTCAGACCGGGCCGGGAACATTGGAGGTGAGCTACTTTGTCAAGGCCGTTTACCGGCGCGAAGAAATCACCGCCACCACTCCGCCGGGCGGGGGTTGGACACAGGTGGGGCCGGATCGCTACGCCCGCGCTCTACTCACGGGTCCGCCCCGGGTAAGCACATCGTCTTCTTTCGACCAGGGGACCGAGGAAAGCCGGTTCTCCCGAATTTCGACTTACCCCTTGGTGGACGACGATCCCAACCTACAACCCGATAACGGGGTGCTGCTCTCCACGCTGCTGGCGGCCCTCCTTTCTGGATCGCCGTACACGATCGTAAGTAATTTTCTCGGTATCAATCCCGACGGTTCCGCGCCCGACACCCGCGCCTACCGCGCCGCCGCCGCCTACCGGGGCGCGGTGGTCTTCCAAAAGACGGACTTGACCAACGCCGACGCCGACGAAAATGCCACGATCGGACTGATCGCCCTAAAGGACGTGTGGAACCTGCTGGCGGGACTGCAGGTGTACCCCTACGTCGACGAAGCGAATGTCTTGCGCATTGAGCACCTGAGTTACTTCACCGATACGGTGGTGCTGGACCTCAGCGAAGCTCCCGAAATCCGGGACGCAACCAACTTCACCTACGACCGCGAACAGGTGCCGCGCCGGGAAACCGTTTCGTGGATGGATGAAGGGACGGACCCCGACTTTGACGGCACTGACATCATCTATGATCGCTACTGCGCTACGACCGACGAAAGGCCCCTGAAGGTGGAACGCTTTTCCACCAACTTTCGCGACATGGTCAACCGGCCCGATGACTACGACAACGGCGGCTTTGGCATCCTCGCCACCTTCCTCTACCAGGGGGCGCGCTACGTTTCCATCGCTGAGGCTCCCGCCGGTGACCGCGGCCTCGTCAACGCCCCCTTTGCCTGGTCGGTCATTCAGGACGCGCTGTGGCGGGATGGGCGGCCCCTGAAAAATGCCATCCTGAACGGTCGGCCCGTGGTGTTCAATTCCACTGTCCCGGCAAAAGAACAAGAGGAGCTTTCGGTTCCCTTGCTGCCCGACGTGTTTCACGGTCTGGACCTACGGGGCCGCATCCGCACCCAACTGGGGGAGGCCAAGGTCAAGAAAGCCACCTATTCCTCTCGATCCGCCCTGTTCACCTTCACCCCCCTGCTGAACGATTGAATGCCCAACCCGTGACCAACGCGATCAACCCCTTTGCCGCCCTGCCTACCTACCGCAGCCTATACGATCAGGCGCACTTCCGTGCCGGGGTGCCGCCGCTGCGCTGCGAGCGCGGGCGGCTGCTGCCGGTGCAAATTGCCACCCCGGGGGATGTGGCGGGGGTGGATGCTACGTTCGTGGAGCGGCACGGGCGGTTCACGGTAGCCCTTCCCCGCGCCAACTTCAGCCGCACCTTCGTAGACGAAGGGCTGTATTACACCTACGAAGCCGAACCCTTTGCCGCGATTCTACCGGAGTGCGAAGGCTTTTTGGAAATTCGGGTAGGTGAGGTGACGATCTACTCCGAAATGTTGCAGTTGCTCGACATGGGGCCGGGGCGCGTCATCGAATTTGCGCCCCTGGCCTATTCGGCGGATGATGGTGGATCGGTGCGCATCATCCTATCGAAGCAGGATGCCCTTGCCTTTGCCTTCGCCGCCGACACCCGCTTTGAGATCCGGACCCCCGGCGGGGCGTGGCGCAGGATGTCGCTCGGGGGTGCTTCGCTCACCGTGCGCAATACGGACTTTGGAGCGGCCGACTACCCCGACGGCACGATGCAGGTGCGCTTTACGGGCTCCCTTGCTTCGGGTCGGGTGGTGCAGACCACCTACTTGCTCACGTTAAACCCAAAACTTAGCGAAGAGACCCGGCTCATCCCCCTGCCCGTAGCCCGTGAAATGCCGCAGGGGGACTTCTACTGCCTGGAATACTACAACAGCCGCGACTTGTTCGGAACCCTCTACGAAAAAGGATTTCGGCAGCGCATCTACCTGCAGGGCACCTTCGACGGGCCGGCGGTCAGCGAGAAGGACGAAGAGGTCGAGCGCGTGACGGGACGAACGGATCGCTACGCGTCCGTGGTCAAGGTGCGCCCGTCGTTTGTTTTTCACGGTTCCCCCGACTACCTGGTCGGCCCCCTGGAAGCGGCCGTTCGTCATGACTATATACGCCTGATCCGGATGGCGGACGGTACGGCCTACGACCTGGAAGAAGCCACCTTTGAGCACGCGCAGGGGGAAGACCCACTAAGCATCGTGGGCACCATCACCTACACCGCCGGGCTAACCAATCGGTACGGGGCGGGCAAGCCGCTGAGTGCTACCAGCGCTCCCCTCATCGCCCCGGTAAAGGATGGTGGCATACGAGTCGGTTCCACACCAAATCGTCCCGGATGACCCCTCGCGAAGCCGCACAGCACTACCGCCGCCTGATTGAAAAAATGGGCGCTACACAGGCCGAGGACGCCCTGCAAACCGCCTTCGACGGGGTGGGGCTGCTGCGCGCCCGTATCCCCCGGGGTGAAGACTTTCGGGGACAGTCCTTTTCGGACTATACGCCGGATTACGCCCAGCGGGGCCGGCTCGACTTGGGCTATCAGGCGGCCTACAAAGATTACACCCGCACCGGCGAACTGCTCAAAAGCATCACCGCTGAAGTGCGGCAGCAAACGCCCGGGGCGGTCACGATCGCCATTGCTCCGCAGGGAACCGAGAACATTGATAAGGTGCGCGGAGCGGTGCGCAAAGATGGCAATCTGATGAAGTTATCCGCTACCGAGATCGACCTACTTACCGACGCCTACTCCGCAGCGCGGGGCGAGCGCGTCAAAAAACACTTCCGCACATGATTAAGCACCCGTACATATCCCGTACCATCCGTACCCTGTCGGACAGCCGTCAGGCGCACGACAATGAAAAGATGGGGGTCTACTACGAAAACGACTTTGAGGATCACCCCGCCGTGGTTGACCTGGACCGAGTTGTCGAATACCACGGCACGAAGGTCTGCAACGCCGGGGCCTACACGGGGGCAAACGGGACGTGGCTATATTTTGATGACGGCAGCAGTACGATGTTACTCGAACCCTTCGCTAAGTTCCACGAGGCTATGGACGAACGCATCTACAACCCGAAATCCGCCCCCGATGCTGAATAATGCCCTATTGCCCGCCGGCCGCGCCCTGACCGCCCTGCCGTGGCTGGAACGCTTCGGTGGCTTGGCGCGTCCGGTGCGCATCCCCCAAGAAAACGGCAAGCCCATCACCTATCCGGTGCCCCGCGGCTACTCCGATGACGAGTGCCGCCGCCTGAAGAAGTATACCGACCTGGTGCCGTCTTCCGATAAGCGCTCGTTACTCTACTTCGAGCAAATCGGCCCCGGCCAGGCGGCCACCCAGCAGCCACAGGACCGCACCCACCACGCCATGCTGTTCCGGGTACGGGCGGTGTACTGGCTCAACTTAGCCGCGCTGGGGTTGGCTGGGCACAATGTTGCGGCGGGCCTGGCGGGGGCCTCGATCGTTGCCGCCCTTGCCGGTGCGGGTGGAACTACTGAACCGCCACAGATCGCCCGGGTAGCCTACGGGGTCTTTGCCTGCCAGCCGGCCGACGTGGAGCTGTTCAGCCGCTACGGGTACTCCGCCCAAATCGACGCCTTCCTGTTCTATCCCTACGACTTTGGGGCGATCGACTTCACCGTATCCTACACCTTTTCGGAGCGGTGCCTGACTGAACTCACCCCCCAAACCCCCATTGAATGTATTATCTACTAATCTTTTGTGGGGCAGTAATCGGGATGTGGGCGTACTGCTACGTTGCCATGGTGCAGGACGGGGAGCTACTGGCACCTTGGGGGCGGACCATCAACCGCTACTTGCACGGGGAAGACTACCCGCCTGATCCGGCCTTGCTCACGGGCTTGCGCTACGCCCTCTACAAGTACACCTACTGCACTTTTTGCCTAGCCGGGGCAATGGCCTTCGTGGCTGCTACTGCTTGGTGCCTATCCGCACACACGCTCCTACCCCTGGCCACCCTTCCCCCCATCGCTATGATCACCACCCAACTACTCACTGCATGGACCAAATAAATACCGCTACCGAAGATGCCGGGCAAAAGGACCCGCTAGTGGCCGCCATTCCCCTGCCCCGGACCGACACGGGCGAATTGCAGCGCACGTTTCCCGCCGGGGGGTCAACCTACCGGTGGCTGAGTTTGGATGAAATCGCCGTTCGGCGGGCCACCCACCTGGCGAACTGGCTGCGGCTGCTTGCCACCGGGCAGGACAGTCGGGAAAAGATGGCCGAGTTCGTCAACGAAACCACCCGGCAAGCCTTTCAGGCCGAAAACCTGATGGAGGTTCAAAAGCTGATCGCCATTCGCAACCAGGCCTTTCTGGACAACATCATTGTCCTGACCCAGGAAAAGCACCTGACGGCCATGTTGATTTGCGCTTGCTTCACCCTGCGGGAAGGGGAGGACGTGCGGACCTTTTCGGAAGAGATTGCGCAGGGTTACGTCCGGGACTTCGAACGGGAGGGCTACAACCACCTTGATTTTTTTCAATTGGCCGGGGGCTTGTCGAGCGATTTCAGCGCAGACTTCCGGCGGACCCGCGAAACCGTAAACCAGCGCGAAGTTTGGCGGGACGATACCGCTACGAAATCGGACGGGACCGCAAACTTGTTCGCATAGACACCTTCGCCGAGGCCCTGGCCGCCCTCCCGGGGGGCGTGGAAGTAACGGCGCACTACACCGAGTACACCACATCCGAGCTATTCACCATGGCCTACTACGAATACTACCAACTGATGTACCTGGCCGAACAGCGGGATGAGGCAGCGCGAAAGGCGAGGCAGAAACAAGCGAAGTAACCTTACCCACACCCCCACCTAAACACCCTACCCCATGGCCATTGAACAAGAATTAGTCTTCCGGGAAGACCTGTCCGGCATTGCCCGCTCTGCCGATGCCCTCGATAGCTTGGGCGCTAAGGCCGAACGGGCAATGGGCAGCGTCAGTCGTTCCATCAATGAGGCGGGGCGGGCGGTGCAGGACTACGACAAGAACCTGAGCCAAGCCGCCCGGTCGGGACAGAAGAGCGCCACCGATGCCACCCGGCAACAGGACCGCGCCATTGCCGAACTGGTCAACCGGCTGGTGAAGGCCGAAAAGGAGGCGGCCCGCTACGCTGCTGCCCAACGGAAGGTGGAAAAAGAGGCGGCACGGGCGGCAAAGGAACTCGCTGAACAGGAACAACAACTAGCCGATCTGACCACCCGCTACGAGGGCTTATCCGACAAGGGCAGCGCGGCGGCGCGGGAACTGGCCGCCGAGATCGAACGCCTGAGCGGAGCCACGAAAACCGGAGCTTCGGCCGCCGAAGACCTGGAGAAGCAAGCCGAAAACCTAGAAAAAGCGCAGGGTCAGGCTGCCGTTGCCGCCGCTAGCCACGAAAAGAGCCTGCTCGGCATTACTGCCCAACTCCGACGGGCCGGGGCCGATGCCGGGCAGTACGCTACCGCGCAGGGGCTGGTCAAGGCGCAAATTGACCAAACCAACTCCGAGATCACCGAACAGCGGGCGGTGCTACTAGACTTGCAGCGACAGTACGCCGCCCTGGAAGGGGAAGGGGGGCAGGCGGCGGCAACGCTGCAAGCCGACATCGAACGCCTGACAGCTTCGGTGCGCGAAGGGGAAACCGCCATGGGGTTGCTGCAGCTCGAAAGCATCGGATTGGGGGATGCGCAGAAGCGGGCGGCAAAGGAAGCGGGCGGTTTGTCACGGCCCATTCGCTTGACGGCCAACGAGGCGCAGAACCTGTCGTTTCAGCTTAACGACGTGTTCACTTCTCTTAGCAGTGGAGGCGGCGCACTACGCACCTTTGCCCAACAAGGCCCCCAAATCACCCAAATTTTCGGCGGCGTAGGTAACACGCTGCGCTTCTTCGGGCAGCAAGCCCTCGGGGCGGTTAAGTCGGTATTCACCCTGCGGGGGGCGCTATCGGTCTTGGGAAAGGTGGGCATCCTCCTGCTCATTACCACCGTTGCCACCGCGCTGGTGGCCCTCAACGATCGGTTCAACTTCGTAGGTAAGACCGTCACCGCTCTGACCGCAACCTTCGAGGTCATCACCGATCGGTTCAACATATTCAAGGGGGCGCTGGGCAGTTTCCTGACCGGCAACTTCCGCGAAGGCTTTCAGCAGTTGGGCGAGAGCGTAGCGGGCGTCGGCGGTGAAATATCCGCCGCCGTCCGGCAGGCGCGGCTATTGGAGGCCGCGCTGGGTCGCGTCACGGCACGGCAAGCGGACCTCGACATCATCCGGGCCGGGGAACAGCGACGGCTGGAAGAACTGGCCAGGCTGCGGGATGATGAAAGCCGATCTACCGCCCAACGGATCGCCAGCGAGCGCGAAATCGCGGAGATTACCCGACGGCGGGGGGAGGAGGAGTTGGCCTTGGCAAAAGACCAATTTGCGATTGAACAGGAAAAGGAAGAACGCTTTGCGCGGGGCAGCCAGGCCACCCTTGCCGCCATCCGCCGCAACGGCACGGCTGCTATCGCTGCTGCGCGCAACCTGTCCGAGGAAGAAGCCGAAGCCCTGGCCGAGCAAGCCAAAACCATCTTCGACCTGCAAGCGGAAGTAGCCGATCAGGCCGCCGCCTCCGAGGAAGTCATCGCCGGCATCCGCCAGGAAGGGCTTGAAGCCTACGAAGAAGCGATTGAGCGCCGTAAGGAACTGGAGGAAGAACTTGCGGACGTTCGCCTGAAGATTGCCGAAAAGGTGCGCGAAGCGGAAGCCCGGGGCTTGGAAGGGGAGGCGCTCATTCAGTTCCGCCGCAAACAGGCCGATGCCGAAATTGACGAACTGGAACGGGTCGCCAAGGCCGCCTTTGCCGCCGCCGGGGTGGAATACGACCAAGCGGAAAACTTTGCCGAGCTGCGACTGGACCTGGCCCGGGAAACGGCTAAGGAAATTGCCAAGGTGCGCATCGAAGAGGGGCAGCGGTCCATCGACTACTACCGGGATGCCGCGCTTGCGGAAGTGGAGCTCCTCAGCGCATCGGTAGACGATCAACTCAACCTGGAAGAGTTCAAGGCCGCCGAACGCGCCCGCATCCTGCGCACCAGCCTACTGCAACAACGCGAACTACTGCTTCAGGCGGGCTTCGGGGAAGATTCGCTCGAAGTGCTACAGGTCGAAGTCGAGATCCAGGAACAGGAACGGGATGCGGCCGACGTGGCCCTCGACAGTCAGGCGCGCATCCGCGCCGGCCTGCTGGAAACGGCCGAAATCCGCCGGGACATCCGCGACCTCGAAATTGATGCCGAAGAAGAAGTGACGGACAAGTCGATCAGCTTGGCGAACTACCGCAAGCGCGAAAAGCTGAAGGCCGAAGAAGAGTTCCTAATCGAAAAGTTGCGCCTGTTGAAGCAGGACCCCACCGCCACAGGGGAGCAGATCAAACTACTCGACCTGCAAATCCAAGCCGTCCGCCAGGGAATTGAGGACTTGGGCAACATCAAATTGGGACCCCTGGAGCGCATCAAACGCGCCATTGGGGAGGCCCTGAAGATCGACGAAGGCACCGTGGACGGCTTGCTCGCCCAGGTTGGGGGCATCATCAATAACGTAGCCGAGGGGCTCAACGCCCAGCTGGAAGCCGAAATTGCCGGCTACGACCGCATCATCGACCGACTGAGCGAACGCATTGAGGAAACGCAGTCGCTATTGGACGAGCAACTGGCCCTGCGCGCCGAAGGGCTAGCCAACGACGCGGACATTGTGCAGGAGCAACTCGACGAAGAATTGGCCGCCCGGCAACGGGCCGCCGAAAAGCAAGCCGAACTACAACAAAAGGCCGCCCGTCGGCAACTCGCCATCGATTCGGCGCAGCAAGCCAGCGCCCTGGCCCTTGCCGCCGCACAGTTGCTGGCCGCCAATGCTAGTGTGCCGCTGGTGGGGGTGATTATCGCCGCTTCCGCCATTGCGTCGGCCTTCGCCATCTTCTCCCGCTTCAAGGCGCAGGCGGCCCAGGCGGCCAACGATATTCCCACCTTCCGCCAGGGGGGCAAGTTAGTTGATGGCAAAGTCATCGGTCCCAGCCACGAAGACGGCGGCGTGAACGTCATCGACCGACGTGGGCGGGTCTACAATATCGAGGGGGAGGAGTTCGTCGTCAACCGCAAGGAAGCGCGCCGCCGTCCGGGGCTACTGGACGCGATCAATACGGGAAAGATCGACCGGATGCCGGCGGCCCAGGCGCTCGCCCTCATGGGGAAGACGGCATCCAACGACGGCCTCGTTCGGGTGTCGGGGCGAACGACGGAGCGCACCCCGGAGCCAAAACTGGGGGCTGCCGAACTCCAAGCCTTGCTCAACAACCACGCCGCCGAGATCGTCGAAGCAATCGGGGGGCGGCCCCATATTGTTCCGCTGCCTGACGGCCGGGTGCTGGAAAGGACGAAGACCGCCACGAAGGAGCGGACGCGAATGATAAAGGTCTAGTCGTAGCGTTTCACTCGGTAGTCTGCTATCAGTAGCGAATCGGGTCCAGTTTGTTCGTAGACCAACAAGGAGCGCTTGCGCAGCATCGCCCCGAAGCGGTTCTGTGCGTCGACGTAGACGATCACCCGCCAAGAATTGGAGGGCTCACCCCCATTGTTCAGGCGCACCACGCTATTGAGGCTATCCACGAAGGCCGCCGTCGACGGGGTAAGTAAGCTCCCCCGCACCCGCTTGCGCGCATCCGATAGCAATACGTCCGCTCGCGTAGGCGCGGGCGGCGTGGGTTCGGAGCACGAAAGGGCGATCAGGCAAAGAATAAGGGTAGGCAGCAGGTGTTTCATGGCGCTAATGTAGGGGGCTTCGGAAAACACGCAATTCCAATAGACCAATCGGGGCAAATAGACGACCTGCGCGGGAAGTGCCATTTTGCCCCCTGTACCGGTATTGGACGGTCGGATATTGCGCCCATGACCGATAAGCAGGCCATCGACACCTTACAGCCCGCCGCCCATGAAGCGGTGTTCCGGCACAAAACCCGCCGCACCGCTTCGGGTAGTATGGTGTACGCAAAGGATGCCCGCAGTCGCTCAGGCAGCTACCTCAAGGCTGGCTACGAAGTCGTACAGTCCCCCGTAGCGCCCCCGGCGGAAGCAAAGAAGGTAGATGGTTCTGGCAAGTCCCAATCCGGCAAAACGGAAGGTGCACCTGAAATCAACGCCTCGACCGCCGCCCGCACCCTGGCCGAAGAAGCCGGGATCGACCTGACCACCGTAACCGGCACCGGAGCCGACGGCAATATCACCAAGCCCGACGTACAAAACGCCATCGATGCGCTATAAGGTCCGCCAAAAATCCAACCCCAAACTCGAACTGCCCGACCTGACCGCGGAGCAGTACGAAGCCCATTCTGCCGACCCCCAGTTGGCGGGTAAGTACACCTACACTCCCGTCCCGGACGTACCCCTTCCCGCCGAAGCCCGGCAGGTGACGGATGCGGCCGAAGACTTGGCCGAAGCCAACGCCATAGACCTAGCGACCGTGAATGGCACCGGCAAAGACGGACGGGTCACCGTGGGCGACGTGGAAAAACTCATCAAAAAATAGCCTACGTGACGGCTGAAGAACTACTCGGAGGATTGCTTCCCCTCATTACAAGGAAGTCCGGCGAATTTCTTTCTGCGCTCAAAGAGGAAGATGGACAGTTTAAGGAAGATGCGATTGAGCAGGTTAAAGAACTTGCCTCACAGCACATCCAACAGCAGTACAAGCGCGGTCGCAAGGAGCGCGGAAAGGAGTACGAACACGTCATTCGCCGCCGCTTCCCGGACCTGGAGGGCGATTTGCAGGGGGACGACCTCGTAAACGCCATTCCCGAACCGACACCACCGCGTGAGCCATCCGAAGGGGAATTCGACCTGGACGCGACCATGGCCCGACCCGAAGTGCAACAGCGCATCCGGGCCATTTCGCAGAAAGCCACCGAAACCATTGCTAAGGAAAAGCAAGCCCTTGAACAGAAGCTGGCCGAAACCGCCTCTGCCTACGACCGAAAGGAACGGCAGGCGGTCCTCGATCGCTACGTTTTGGAGCGCGCCGCTGCGCACAATATCCCGCTTTCGGTCAAGGGCGACGACGCCCTGACCGCCAAGCGACAGCGCACCCTGCGCCGGCTGCTCAACGTGGACGAGTTCACCATTTCCGACGGCATCCCGGTGCCGGTTGACGAAAAGGGGGAGCCCCGACACGATGAAAACGGCCTGGCCCTCACCTTTGATGATGTACTGTTGGAGGTCAACCCCTTCAGCGTGGCAACCTACAACAACGACACGGAAGACACCCCGCCCCCCGGTGGAGGTGGCACGTCCAAAAAGTTGAAGTACAAGTTCACCGACGGAGCCCAATTCGTCAAGGAGCGCGAACGCGCCATTGCCGAAGGCCGCCGCGAAGAAGCCCGTCAGATGAGTGCCGACTACGCCGCCGCCCAACAGGGGTAACGCCCGCCGCCCTTCCTTTCGGCCCACCGGCCAAATTGTCCATAGCAACCCACACCTACACCGGGTGTCCGAACCGATCACTCGGAAGGGGGCACCTAAAATCCTATTGCTATGGCCTTTACCGCCTCCGAAATTCCCGACGTACTCACCCGGCTTGATAACGTCATGCCGGGCAGCACCGCCTACAAGGCGGAGCGCACTTTTCCCACGCCCCTGCTCGACGCCATGCTCGACATGCAGACGGTCAGCGCCATCCCTACCTTTCAGGAGGGGCGCTGCATTGCCGTCGATGCGGCCTTCCTCGAAGTCGGGCAGTCTACCACTACCGCCGCGGCCTACGACCCCACGGCCCAGGGCTGCGACCTACTGGACGGACCCGAAGCGAGCACCCGCAAGAAGACCTTCACCAACGGCGTGATTGCAATCGCCTCGCATAAGATCACCGCGCCCAAGTGCGCCAATGCCGTGACCCGCAATGAGGAAATGGCGGTGCTGATGCGCAAGGCCTTCGCCGACATCCGCAAAGTAGCCCAGCGGGAATACCTCGACCTGTTCACCACCAACGTCCAAGCCGACGTGAGCGGTGGCGAAGGCTTCGGAACGGCTACTTCCGGCGGCAACCGCTTGGCGGTCGACCCGGCCGAGTGGAATTTCGAGCTGCTGCGGCGCATCGAACTTCTGGCCGCCGCCAACCAGTTCCCTGAGCGCAAGCTGATCGCCAACGGTCAGAACCTGTGGCTGGACGCTGACCTGGCAACCTTCCGCGCCCTCAACGATGACAAGCGCGATCAGGCGGCCATCTTCGGCGAGTCCAACATCGTCTGGGACTACCGGATGCAGGATGCCTACCTGGGGCGCAATTCGACCTTCGTGGTCAACCCTGACCAGTTCATCTTCCACAACACGTCCTTCTACCCCCCCGAGGGTATGACGAAGGTCATCAACGGAAAGCAGCGCACCCTGTTCAGCGTAGCCGACCCGGAACTGTCTTTCCGCCTGGACGGCCGCTTGGTGCCGGTGCGCTACCACGTCGAAGTAGAGGAGACCTGCGTTGGCCGCACCGCCATGGACGAGCCCATCATGGAAATCCTGGTCAACGTCAAGTTACTGGGCCTAATCGACATCGCCCCGGCCGGATACACCAACCCCGCCCTGATCGCCGATGCCCCGGCCGTTGCCCTGACCGGCGTTCTCGAAATCGTTCGCGAAACGCCCGCCGCCTAAGTGAACCCGCTACGCGACATGGTCGGCCTGACGCAGTCTACGTGTGAGTGCCTCGGCGAACTTACCGAAGTGAGCAACGAAAGTACGTCTGGCTACTACCTGACGGATGCCGAGGGGGGCTACCCCCTGCTCGATAGCCTGACGGCAAGCTTGGACTGCCACGGGCCGAACCATGTCGTGCAGCGGCTCGACCGCGCCCGTTCCGCCGCCGTGCGGGACTTCCCCCTGGACGTGTCCGTGGCCCTGCGCAGTCGTTACCGGCAGCGTGGCGGCTTCACCGGCCACATCGGACAGCCCAAGCGCAAGGCCGTACTCAGCCCCGCCGGGGAAGTAGCGGGCCTGGAGCTCTCCCTTCCCGTCGTGCGCGGTCAAAACCTCCACCTGACCGGTATTGCTCTGGGTCTTACCGCTTCCGGACCGGTGACGGTCAATTTGTGGTGTTCCGACCCCACGGTGGAGCGTGACCCGGTGACGGTGCAGGCCGAACCCGGACGCTACCCGGTCGCCGAAGTCGACTGGATGCTCCCGCAGTGGACCCCCGCCAGCCGGGGTCGCGTCCTCTACCGCGTCTACTACACCGTAGCCGGTCTACCCGGACAGCCCTACGGTAACGACCTGGCCTGCTGTGGAGTGCGCCCTGATCACTACGGACACTTCGCGGTTAAGGGTTTTTCCGATACGCTGAACCGCACGGTCGATAGTCAAGATGCCATCGGCGGTTCGTCGCGGGCCTTCGGGATGCACCTGATCGGCTATACGGCTTGCGACCTGACCGGATGGCTGGCTACGACCCGCGAGCTTGGACACTACGACTTGCCGGACTTGATCGCCCGGGCCATCCGCTACAAGGGGGCCATTCACCTGATGCACGACGTGCTGGGATCCGACGACCTGTCGGCCTGCACGCTGCTGAGCCGCGAGGCCACCTACGGGCGCCGCAATGCCTACCAGAAACAGTACGCCGACATCGTGGCCTGGATCGCCGACAACGTCCCGGCCGGGGCGGTCGACTGCCTGGGCTGTGCGACCAACCCCCTGCTATCCACCTCCCTACACCCCCTATAACCCATAATCGAAAAATATGAGCTTCATTAACGAGTTCGCCAGCATTTGCCCCGAAGACTGCACCACGGGCGTGGTCTTCCCCGCCGCTACGGTGGAGCAAGACTGCCTGAGCTACGACACCTTCTACTCCCAAATCGGGGACTTCGTCATCGTTCCCGATGGTGCGCCGGACCCGTTTGAAAACTTCGCCGAAGGGGCCACCCTGACGCTCACCGCCGGGGCGATCGACAATGCCGGCACGGACAACACCACCGGGCGGCGCTTGCGCGGCAAGGGCAGCCTCGGGGAAGGCGAAAACCAAACGGTGGAAGGCCCGTACCGGCAAACGAAGATTGTCAGCGTGACGGCCCCCTTCGAATTCATCGTCGATAACGTCAGCGAAGAGAATCGCGCCATTGCCCGCGCCCTGCAGTGTAACCCGACCAACTTCAAGGCCTACCTGGGAACGGCTGACCACACCTTCGGCAAGGCCGGCGGCATGGCTATGTCCAATGTGCGCGCCGTGCTTCCCCTCGGTGCCGGGCGGGATGATGTGCAGCAGATCATCATTCGGGCCGACATCACCTGGCGCGGAGCAAGCCCCGAACGGGCGGCCAACAACCCGTTCGCCTAACCATATCCGGAATGCCCGATGCTTCGCAGCGCCCGTAATGCCCCTGAATGAACCGCTTTTTGGACTTCGACGGAGATGGTCTACCGCTGTTGAGCGACCAGCCCTATTGCCTGAGCGCGGCGGCGGCCTCTCCTTCGCAAGTTTCGGACGTGTTCTTCGTGCCCCCGGGGACCAATGCACCTGACGACTGGCAAAGCCTTGCCGCCTGGCGCGCCCACGCCGAAACGAGCGACGTGCGGCACCTGGTGGTCATAGGTGCGGTCGACGTACCCGCAAAGGCGGTTACCCAGCTGCCCCGGCAGCGGACGCGGCGGGTGCGGGTGCGGGACTATACGCTAGTGGCAACGGTGATCGACCTGACGCAGGCCAACTACCGGCTCATCCGGCGGCTGCAAACCGGGCGGATCGGTTTTCGGATGTGGTACGCCAACTTGTCGGGGCGCATGTTCGGCGGGCGCGCCGGTATCTACCCCCGTTTCGTCGACGGTGATGCCCCCCTGGGTGGCGAAGTAGCCGACATCGAACGTGGAATCCTGTCCCTGATGTGGAGCGCCGACGGGGACCCCGACCGCAGCGGGCTGCCGGTAACCAGTCGCCCAACAATTCCTGGGCAGATTCAGCCCGCCCTTGCCGTGTGGGGGGAAGACGAAAACACCATTTGGGGCGAGGATGAAAACACCATCTGGGCCTACGCCTAACACCTGTTCACCATGCCCCCCTACGAAGGTCCCATAACGATAAAGTCACCGGCAACCTTTCCCGAGGTCACCAGCCCGGAAGGCAAGTTCTTTACGCTCAGCGTGGCCGAACGCATCTCCTGGGCGAACCTGGTCGCCCGCATGGCTACCGACTTGGACGTGGTGGACATTCTTCTTGCCGTGTCCGGCAATGACCGGTTGCCCGTTTCGGCCGTCCTTGGGGCGAGCAAGTTAGTGGACGTGGCCACGCGCAACGACCTACCCACCGAGGGGGGTAAGCACACCCTCTACCTTGTTGCAGACGACGGGGGAAAGCGCAGTATCCTCTTTTACCAGGACGGCGATTACCGCGACTACTCCGGTAGCTCAGCAAGCGGGCTGCCGATCACTTCTTCCCTCCCCACGTCCGGTGATTGGCAGCGAGTAGAAGCCGAATACACGGGCACCCGGCCTTCCCTGAGCGGCGCGGGCGGTACCTACTTTCTGTCGTTTGCCGGTGGATCGGACCTGCGGGTCTTGCGCCTCTTCACCCGTAGCGAAACGGAGGGACAGAGCGGGGCCGACCTCGTTACCAATTCCAGCGGCAAGCTATCCCTGACGGTGGAAAACGGCAACGGCGGGCGCACCTATCTGCGGCCCATGCTGCTGCAGGAAGGGGAAACCATTTTTGACTTAGCCGCGGCTGGGGTGCGCCACTACCAGCGACCGCACCCCACGGCCGCAAACCAAACGATTCACGAATTCAGCAGCCTGGGAACGGCGGCGGATTCCTTCACTCTAATTCTCACGCGATGCTGAAAAGCCATTTCCTTTTGTTGGCCCTGTTATTCGTGACCGCCCTTTCGGCACAGGAAACGCAGCCCCAAGGGCAGGCGGTGGAGCGGCCGCAGTCTTCGCGGGTTTATGCGCCCGATCAAGCCATTCAGGCCGGGCGGCTGACCCGGCTATCGGTAGCTTCGGCGCGGGCGTCTGGGTGGATGGAACAGCCCGACGGGACCTACGCCGGCGGAGCCCTGCGCTTCATCCGCGACGTATACGGTACCGGCACGGTGGGGCTTGCTGTGCGTCCGGGGGACCGCTTTATCGATAGCCGCTGTAATGTCTACGAGTTCATCACCGTCAGCGGCGGCACCTTCGTGAGCACCGAAGGCACCCTGCGCATGGTCACCAACGTAACGAGCCCGCAGCCACCACGTGGGTCGGGTGCCCTCTACCGCCCCCTGCCGAGCGGGCTCATCCCTTCCCTTCCGGAAGAAGACAACCTGATAAGCGAATACACGGCTGGCTGTATCAAGAACCACAACGCCGCCATCACCGACAATGCCCTAGCCCGAATCGACACCCTGCGGCCCCAAGTCAGCGATACCACCGTTGCATCCCTGCGGGACTTTGCCCGCTCGGAGGCCGAACGGGCCATCGGCTTTGCCCGCGACAGCATCACCCCCAGCCTAGACACCACCACGGTGGCGGCCATTGCCGAAGAGCGGGCAGCGGCCCGGGCTGCCGAAGCGCGGGATGCCGCCATTCAATTCGCGCGCGACAGTATTCAAACGGGCGGCGTTGACGTGCGCGTGATTGATAGCGTGTCTACGGTGCTGCAGACGCGCATTGATAGCCTCAAGGCCAACACCATACCGCTGCCGGCGCTGACCTTCGCGCACCAACGACGGGTGGTCGACGTGCCCTACCGGCTAAAAGCCATGCAGTACTACCGCTTCGAAATCACCGCGCCCCACGACCGGGATACGTTTATTTACGCGGCCCCACGGAGCAACTCGATGGTGCTCACCGAGATTGTCAGCGACACCCTGAACCGCCTGGTACGGGTGGAGGGTACATTTTACGTGACAGAGGCCGAAGACCTGGAGGTGTTCTTTCACGCCGTGGACTTGAAACGGACCAAGATCCAGTCGGGCGGTTTCGTGCGCCTGACCGAATTGGCTCCTGTAGACCCGGCAACCCGCCGCAAGCGGTACTACTACGACTACGCCACCGACGAACCCCTTTTCACCGGCGAGGTGATCGGAGCGATGGACCTGCAGAACTGGCGGGACGGGGATGCTTTCGACCTCGGAAATGGGGAGCTGCGGGTCAATGTATATCTGAATAAGCGCGACACGACGGAATACTACGCCAACCTACCCACCCCCGCGATTACCGATGGTTGGCGGGTGATTGCGTTCACGCTCACCCACGCCAACAAGGTTAATGGCGACATGGAGAAGATTCAGGTGGTGGCGTCGGAAAAGGAAAATCTGGAAGACCCCTTCGGTCGCTATATGTACCCCATTCGGGAGAACAATAGTGCCACCTACTACCTCTACATCCCCGACTCGGTTACCGAGATACGCAGTATCGGCCTAAGGCAAACGGGGCCAATGCCGGGATCGGAGTCGTCCGCCAATGCGCGTAACCAGTTCAATCTCCAGGCCGTGCAGTTCAAGAATCGCCGTCTTGAAATTGGCGAGGGGCCGGCGGCTTCCGTCATCAACGATCTCATGGCCGAGGCCGAGTACGGCGATACCATTGACATGGGATTCCTGCCCATTTACCTGGGCGAGCGCATTGACATGAACGGGGTGCACGGACTTACGCTGCGTAATATGTTCCTCTACGATACCATCACCCGTGGCCCTAATGAGGGGAATAGCCAGCACTGGATCAGCCTGTCCAACGGCAGCAATAACGTGGTGGAGAACACCACTATTTTCGCCGCCCGAAACGAGCGCAAGTACACCTTACCCGCCCTGGATACCGTGAAGCTCGATCGGTGGGTGTATCGCCACTACGAACCCGAGTACGGGCCTACGCATCGAATAGATATGTGGGGTCATTCGGCCGGGGACACCCTGGAGCTGTATTGGGACCGGAATGAGAAATTTGCGCCGGGTCAGGACCATACCCAGCCCTTCGCCCGCTACGTTGCGCCCTCAGCCGATACGGTGCGCTGGCGGTTTGATCTGAAAAACTCCAGTTGGCGGTACCGGATGCGTCTGGTTCCCGGCCCCAACGGCTCGGCCACCGATACGGTGACGGCGAACCCCTGGGACGTGGTGGACCACATCTACGCCTACGAATTTTCGAGCGGGTTCAAGGCCGGGAGCGGGGCCAGAAACAATCTGGTGAAGAACGCCCACGTGGAGGGCGTTCTGGGCGACGGGCTACAATTATCTCCGGGGCTGGACGGTATGATATTCCGGGACTTCACCAGTATTGGGGCGGGCCGTCAGGGAATTAGCGTGAATGGCGGCTACAACATCGAGCTGTACGACTTCGAGATCGACCGCGCCGGTCGTTCGCTTTTCGACGTGGAACCTTACGCGTTCCATTGGCTGGTGTACCGGATGAAAGTGCGCAACTTCCATCTGCGCAACGCGATGGCCCTGGGATACATATCGGGCCATGATAAACGGGTGTTCTATGCCGACGTGGACGGTTTTTACTGCCACGAAAACGTGGACCAATGCTGGCGCGGGGGAACGATGTACGGGCGCATCCGCAACGTCGTGGGACGTGATCTTTCGATGGGCGGGTATAAGACGATCATATCGAACGTCAGGACTACCTCGTTTCGCCTGAATGGGGGAGATACGAAGGTCACTCCCTTCGGGGAGACGGTGCGCATGGGCTACAATGTCTTACGGGACGCGGTGATCGAAAAGGAGAGTTTCGAGGATGGCAATGGCCTTATTGTCACCGACAGCACGAACAGCGTGTTTAACGTCCGCATTTCGGCGCAGAACATGGAACCGGACTACACCAGCCGGTTCGGACTTACGCGCATCGAGCCTAATGTGACGATCGGGCACCTGATCCGGGAGGACTTGGAGGTTTTCTTCCCCAACATGTTACCCGAAAACTTTTCGGCCCCCTTGGGGGAGGTGAGTGCGTACCTGGAGGAGAAGGCGAACGTGAGTTGGACCGGCGAGCTCGACGGCACCTACAAGTACAAACTCGGGGTACTGGTTTCGGGCCACGAAACCCGCGAAGTGATTGTGCCGGACAGCCTCGTAATCACCTACGACAGTAGTAGCACGACGGGTTCGCGCATCGTGATTCGGGGGTGGCGCGACCTAGATAATGGCCGATTCTACCAAGAGTTCAATCTGTATCGGTATTCCAGCGCAGCGGCCACCGAACCGGATCACGTCTACCGCATCCGAAAACTGGGCAGGGACGCGGCCAGTTCCGACTTCGACGTGCGCGACGAAGGAGATAGAATTGTCGCCCTTAGCAGCGGGAACTACTACGGCTACCCACAAGCCGAGATTGACGGCACAACGCTGGTATACTTCCCGGTATCCGACTGGACCGGTCGGGCGGGGGAATACGTACCCCGACCGAGTGCGGCCGTCACTGTGGTGCAGGAAAATACGGGAGTGATTACGGTGAAGAAGAGTGGCGGCGATTACGATAATCTCACGGATGCTCTCACCCGCGCCTGTGTGCTGGTAGGGCAGGGAATTGAACCTATTATCCAAGTATTCCCCGGAACCTACGTGGGGCAGTACACCGTCACCTGCCCTGGCGTAACCATTCAGGGGGTCGGTACCCCGAATCAGATATGCCTCGAAAGCTCAGGGACGGCGGGGCCTGTGCTGACTGTGACGGCTTCTCGATTCAGTCTGTCGACCATGGAGATTAGGTTCGAGGGTAACGCCCCAGAAACCAGCATGATTGTAGCCCACCCCAGCATCGATTCCCTATCGTTTGTAGACCTCACCTTCACAATTGGCGGAAACCGCGTAGAACGCTTCATTGATTTGCAAGCCGCCCAGTACACCCAGGCCACCTTACGAGGCATTACGGGCAGCGGGGGCAGCGGGAGCGGTGCGAATGGCGGCGTTGTGGGTAAGCCCGGCGTGCTCTATCAGAACCTCACGATCACCTCTGAATTTGCGCTCCGGACCAGCACTGGGGGAAAGTTCGTGGAGTGCAAGTTCCTCGGGCGGAATGAGATTACTCAGGGCGAGTTTGTGAACTGCATCTTTGGTGCGCCTACGGAAGAATCGTATACGCTAGTGCATGGCGGGGCAGAGTTCACCTCCTGCACGTTCGCGGGGCTGATGTCCCAAGACCCTGTGCTGGCCCTGAAAAACGGAAGTTCCCGCTTCGACGGCTGCACGGCGATCAACACCTACCTCGGGAGTAGTGGGCAATCGGTCACCGTTTCGGTGGAGGGTGGATCGCCCACCTGGGTCGGTGGTACCATCGTCCACGCGGATAATGACGCCGGATCGGAGAACCACTATGCGCTGGGATCAAAGGGTCAGGTGCAGCGAACTATAGAAGTTCGTGGGGTAGCCGTCACGGGCGGTATTGACCGCACTTTCCTTACCGTGGCCGGTCCCGTTTTGGAGCTGCCATTGACCGCTACGCGCCCCACGTTTGAAAGCCAGGGTGGGTACCTTGACTACCCCGGCGGACTGGTATTTCTCCCCGTCGCTTACACGGAAAGCCGCAGCGTATCAGGTGTTGCTACTTACGACCTCACCTTTACCCACAATCTCAACTCAACCGACTACACGGTGGTACCCTCCGTCCGTCTCGTGAGTGGCACCTACCAGCCGGGCGTCGAATCATACGAATCCAACCATACAGCGAACAGTACCACCTGGAGGACTATCGGTCTGAACGATCAGGCGAGTTACGAAATCAGAATAACCATCATCCGAAAATAACGACCATGAGATTTATCATGCTTCTTTCATTGATCCTTACCGCCTTGACCCTGATAGGGCAGGGGCAACTCCTCATCACGTCCGTAGGGCTGGACGACACCGAGTTCTCCATCGACGCGCTCGCTGGGGATAGTGCGCTACTGACCGCAATCCACCTCCACGATACTCCAGGGGATACCACCATTATGCGCCGAAGCTTTGACTCAATCGCACTGGTTGACCGCATTCGCGACGTGATTACGCGAGGCGGTTACCTCGGCGGCGTCCAGGTGGAAGGGTATACGCAGGTCACTGCGGCTTACCAGCGACTTCACGAAGCACTGCGTGCCGAACGGAGGTTACGCCTTCTTGAGCGTCTTTGGGAGCAGCACACGGGCGAGAACTGGAGCTCTGCCGTCACCGAGTTTGACGACCTGATCGAGGGGTCTTGGGAACTCGTTCTACGAGGCGAAGTGATCGACACTGTTCGCGTAGTGCGCCGGACGAATCGCGTCGCAGTGTTGACCACGCTATACGGAAATGGAACCCTGGAAATTTTTGGCGACGCCCGAGTACTTCTACGAGGACTCCTTGGGATACCGTCCACTATGCTCGTGCGTTACAATCGGCAACTGGAATTCGGGAACTTCGACACTGACATTCAGCTCGTGAAGGTCCTGGAATGAACACCCATTTTTTGCCTCTTTAAGGAGCCTTTAAGCCCTTGCTAAAGAGGCAAAGTAGCGTCGAAAAAAGTGTATTTTTGGATTTGCGGATTATATGTGGAACGAAAAGTAAAATGCGTCACTCCGTACAACCTATTCAATCTATGCC
>CAZKPE010000004.1:0-52791 GCA_964554545.1 uncultured Lewinella sp. | reverse complement strand
CCCGACAACCCGACAACCCGACAACCCGACATGACCGCCACCGCCATCCGCCGCGCCTTCCTCGACTTCTTCCGGGAAAAGGGGCACCAAATCGTTCCCTCGGCCCCGATCGTGAATAAGGACGACCCGACACTGCTGTTCACCAACGCCGGTATGAATCAGTTCAAAGACTACTTTTTGGGGGATAAGTCCGCCGATAACCCGCGCGTCGCCGATACCCAGAAGTGCATGCGCGTAAGCGGAAAACATAACGACCTGGAAGATGTCGGTCGCGACGGCACCCACCACACCATGTTCGAGATGCTGGGGAACTGGAGCTTCGGCGACTACTTCAAGGACGAGGCCATCGCCTGGAGTTGGGAGCTGCTGACCGACCGACTGGGCATCCCCGCCGACCGCATCTACGCCACCGTCTTCGAGGGGGCGCAGGAAGAAGGTATTCCCCGCGACGATGAGGCCCGCAAGTTCTGGTTGCGCTACCTGCCCGAAGACCGGGTGCTGTACGGCAACAAGAAGGACAACTTCTGGGAAATGGGCGACACCGGACCATGCGGCCCCTGCACCGAAATCCACGTCGACACCCGCCCGGAAGCCGAGCGCCGCGCCAGCCCGGGCCGCGAGGGGGTGAACGTGGACGGCAGCGGTGTCGTGGAGGTGTGGAACAACGTCTTCATCCAGTACGACCGGCGGGCCGACGGTAGCCTGAAGAACCTGCCGCAGCGCCACGTCGATACCGGGATGGGCTTCGAGCGGCTGTGTATGGTGCTGCAGAACAAGACGGCCACCTACGACACCGACATCTTCACCCCCATCATCCGGGAGATCGAACGGCTGACCGGCCACACCTACGGCGGAAAGTACGGGGAGGGGGACAAGGCCGATATGGCCTTCCGGGTCGTAGCCGACCACCTGCGCGCCGTCGCCTTCACGATCGCCGACGGACAGCTGCCCGCAAGCGGGGGGGCGGGCTACGTGGTGCGCCGCATCCTGCGTAGGGCGGTGCGTTATGGCTACAGTTTTTTGGGGCAGCGCGATCCCTTCCTGCACCGTCTGCTGCCGAAACTGGTCGACGGGATGGGGGAGGCCTTTCCCGAGCTGGCCGAGCAGGAACGGCAGATCGCCCGCATCATCGAAAGCGAGGAACGGTCGTTCCTGCAGACCCTGGAAAACGGATTGCGGCGCTTCGACGAGTTGGAAACGGAAAATGGGATCATCTCCGGAACCGATGCTTTCGAACTTTACGATACTTTCGGCTTTCCGATCGACCTGACCCGCCTGCTGGCTACCGAGCGGAGCTGGTCGGTCGACGAGCCTGGCTTCGAACGGGCACTGCAGGAACAAAAAAACCGCAGCCGCGCCGACGCCAGCCGGGAAGTCGGTGACTGGACGGTACTCGACGATGCGGCATCCGTCTTCACCGGCTACGATCGGCTGCGCGAAGATGGCGTGCGTATCACGAAATTCCGAACGCTACGGGTGAAGGACAAGGAGCAGTACCAACTCGTGCTGGACCGCACCCCCTTCTACGGCGAAAGCGGCGGGCAGGCCGGCGACCGGGGTGAGCTGCGGTTCGGGGAGGAAACGGTAAGGGTGGTCGACACCCAGAAGGAAAACGAGCTGACGGTCCACATCGTGGATCGCCTTCCCGACGATCCTGCCGTCCCCATCACCGCCCGGGTCAACGCTACGGAACGACGGGCAGTTAGCAATAATCATACCGGTGCCCACCTGTTGCACGCCGCCCTCCACCAGATTTTGGGCGAGCATGCCGTACAGAAGGGGCAGGACGTGCGGGCCGGTAAGCTGCGCTTTGACTTCAGTCACTTCGAACGGGTCAGCGAAGAGGAACTAAGTCAGATCGAACGGCTGGTCAACGAAAAGATCCGTGCCAACATCCCCCTGCTGGAACGGCGGGAGGTGCCCATCGCGGAGGCCCGGGAGTCGGGGGCCCTGATGCTCTTCGGGGAAAAGTACGGCGACCGGGTACGCATCATCACCTTCGACCCCGACTACAGCAGCGAGCTCTGCGGTGGAACCCACGTGCAGCACACCGGGGAGTTGGGGCTCTTCAAGATCACGAGCGAGAGTAGTCTGGCCGCGGGCATCCGGCGGATTGAGGCGGTAACGGCCATGGGGGCGGAAAACTACGTCAACGGTCGGCTGGCCGCCCTGCAGGACGTGCGCGATAGCCTAAAGAGCAGTGGAAACCCGGTCGATGCCGTACGGTCGCTGCAGGACGAGAACCGGCAGTTGAAAAAAGAGATCGAAAAACTGCGGGCGGCCAAGGCCGGGGATGTAAAATCCGACCTGATGCAAGCCTTCGAGCAGGTGAACGGGGTGAAATTTCTCGCTGCTAAGGTGCCGTTGGAAGACGCCTCGGCCATTAAAAATCTGGCCTTTCAGCTGAGCGGGGCGCACGACGACGCCTTCGTGCTGCTGGCGAGCGAACAGGAAGGGAAAGCCCTTCTGACCCTGGCCATTAGTAAGCAGTTGGTACAAAAGGGGGCGCTGAACGCAGGTGCCATCATCCGGGAATTGGCCAAGCTGGTCCGGGGGGGTGGGGGAGGGCAGCCCTTTTTCGCTACCGCTGGCGGAAAGGACCCCGCCGGCATTCCCGCCGTACTGGAAGCGGCCCGCCACCAGGTACAATAGTGCTACCTTACCGCCAAACCTAACCGTATGACCTTTCAGGAACTCACCGACGGCGTTACCAAAGCCGCCAGCACCGCCCCTAACCTCGGCAAGAGCATCAAGCTGCAATTAGACGAAGGCGTCATTCATATCGATATGACACAGGACCAGGCCCAGGTAACTAACGAGGATAAGGAGGCCGATACCGTGATTACCACCTCCGTCGATACCCTGGAACAGTTGCGCACCGGCAAGCTCAATCCAATGATGGCCATGATGAGTGGCAAGGTCAAGATCAAGGGAGACATGGGGCTGGCGATGAAGTTGCAGGGCCTGCTGAGTTAGAACCGGGGCTGACAAATACACCCTTCCGGCCGGGCGGCAATCAAGCAATTCGTTCACTAATGCGTTTCTTCGGTAACCGGCCCTCCCCGTCGGACCCGCAAACCGTAGACCTATGCGCCATCGCCTTCTCGCCCTCCTGCTGCTGCTGCTTCCCCTTTGGGCGGCGGCAACCCACAACCGTGCCGGGGAGATCATCGTGCGGGCGGCCGGTGACTGTGGTCCCGACGATCAGTTGCGAGTATGTGCCACCATCATCACCTACACCGAAACGGAGCAGACGGAAGTCGACCGCGACAGCCTGGACCTGAACTGGGGGGACGGGATTATCGAACGGATCGGGCGTACGGCCATCGACCCGACCGTAGCCCCGGGTATTCAACGTAATGAGTACACCTTCTGCCATCGCTACCCGGCGGCCGGCCGGTACGTGCTGAGCTTTTCCGATGTCAACCGGGTGCGGGGAATCCGCAATATCCCCAACTCGGTAAATATCTCCTTCAGCGTCTCCACCAGCTACCTGTTGATCGACCCGTTGTTCGGTGGCTGCAATACGTCTCCCCAACTCACCCAGGCCCCGATCGACGTGGCCTGTACCGGATCGGTGTGGACCCACAACCCGGGGGCCTTTGATGTGGACGGCGACAGTCTGGCATTTGAGTTCACTACACCTTCCGCCAGCCGAGGCGTGCTGGTGCCGAACTACCGGTTGCCTAATGTGGCGACGAGTGGAACCGGCCGGTTGGAGATCGACCCCCGTACGGGGCAGATCACCTGGGATTCACCCATTACGCCGGGCGAATACACCCTGGCCTTTCGCGTCATGTCCTTCCGTAACGGTATTCCGTTCGACACCCTGGTACGTGATATGCAAATTCTCGTAGTAGAATGTGCCAACGACCCACCGGAAATTATCGTGGAACGGGAGGAAATTTGCGTAGTGGCGGGTGAGGTCGTGGAATTTGACGTAACGGCCACGGCTCCCCTGACCGATACCGACCAGCAGGTTACCCTGGAAGCGAATGGCCGACCCTTCGGTGACGTGACCAATCCGGCCACTTTCCTGCCTACCGTGCTGACCCCCCAGGACGATCCTTTCGTCAGGACGTTCCGGTGGCAAACAACCTGTAACGACATCAGCAACCAGGAGTACTTCATCGTCCTTCGCGCCGTGGACAACGGGCTCCCCCAGCCGAACGGACTCGCCACGCTGAAGACCATTTCCATCAAAGTTGTTGCCCCCCCGCCGGAAGACCTACAAACCCAACTGGATGACGATGAGATACGCCTCAGTTGGGCGTCCCCCTACGCCTGTGAGGACGGTACCGATCCGAACTTCGAAGGATTCACCGTATGGCGGCGCGAAGGCAGCAATAACTTCATCCCCGATACTTGTGAAACCGGACTGAACGGCCGGGGGTATACCCTACTTACCCCCGACGAGATAGATCAACGGGAAGATGGACGCTTCTTCTTCGTGGACACCGACGTGGAGCGGGGGCGTACCTACTGCTATCGGGTAGTTGCCCTGATGGCGCGCCGAACGGGAATCCGTAATCTGATCTTCGAGGAGATCGAATCGATCCCTTCGGAGGAGATTTGCGTGCAACTGGCGCGCGACATACCGTTGTTGACCAAGGTCGACGTTACGGCTACCGATGCCGTATCCGGGTCGATTGACGTCTGCTGGATTTTGCCGCAGGCAAATAGCCTGGATACGCTGATCAATTCCGGCCCCTATCGCTACGTACTCAGTCGCGCAACCGGGCAGACTACCGATCCGGGAGCCTTTACCGAGATTGCCACTTTCACCCGCGACTTTTTCGCCGACCCGGTCGATACCTGTTACACGGATGCCAATCTGAATACCGAAGCGAACGCGTATAGCTACCGGATCGAGTTGTTCGTGGAGAATGAGACGGCACCCTTCGGGGAAGCGCTGCCCGCTACCAGCGTCCGGCTGTCGGGAGCACCGACCGACCGGGCTAACGAGTTGGACTGGTCGGAGATCGTCCCCTGGACCAATGGGTCGTACGATATCTTCCGCCGCGATCCCGGGAGCTCGACGCTCGATAGCCTGACTACCGTCACGGAGCAGACCTACCTCGACGAAGGACTCGAAAACGGGCTAACGTATTGCTATGTGATCCGTGCCGTGGGAAGCTATGGGGTGGAAGACATTCCCAGCCCGCTACTGAACCGAAGTCAGGAGCTTTGTCTCACCGCGGAAGATAATGTACCACCCTGTCCGCCAGTCCTGTCAGTCGAGAGCGTATGCGATCGCGGAGTGGACTGCACGGATGAAAGTAATCTGTTCAACACCCTGTCCTGGCAACCGCCAAGCGAAGTCTGCGGAGACGATGACGTAGCCGGTTATCGGGTATACTACGCCGTCGATAGCAGCAGTACCCCGGAGCTGATCGCGAATATCGAAAGTGCGAGCCTGCTTACGTTCGAACATACTCCTCCGAATGGCATCGTCGGCTGCTACTCGGTGACGGCCGTGGACGAGAACGGAAATGAAAGTGAGTTCAGCAGTCAGGTCTGCGTGACGAACTGTCCGATCTATGACCTTCCCAATGCCTTCACGCCCAATGGAGATGGGAACAACGACCTGTTCATACCCCGCGGGCTCTGCTTCGTGGAACGGGTCAATTTCCAAATCTTTAATCGCTGGGGCCAACTGGTCTTTGAGACCGAGAACCCGGCCATTGAGTGGGACGGTCGCAACCTCAGTGGGGAGGTGTTACCCGCCGGAACATACTTCTACAAAGGACTGATCTTCGAACGCCGGTTGGATGGTATCGTAGCCAGTGAGTCGCCGGTGAGCGGCTACATCGAACTCATCCTCAACGAATAGGCCGCGCACAAAATAAATGTGCAAAACTTTTTTGGAACTTGTGGTCTCACCATCCACCTCCCCCGGGAAGGGGCGGAAATGATCGATTGATGTAGGCACACCGGATAAATTTAGACACTAAGTGTAAATTTTAGGGGATTAAATTGGATAAGTAGGAAGGTGGGAAGCCACTTTGGGTGTTCTACCTTGCTGGTCCATTCGAACTAAAAGATGGGTGAATAGTGGCTTTCCCTTTGGTATCCAGAATATTCCCACTATTTTTGTCAGTAAGGCTGTCTTTCAGTTTGGTCAGCCGGCTTACCAAGGTCATACTCTTGGCAAAGAATCAGGGTCACGCTCATTAGGGCAGCCCGAACGACATTAATAGGGTTTTAGGTGTTTATTTCCGGACCGATCTCGCTTGCGTGATCGGTCTTTTTGCGTCGCAAAGACTATACGGTGGTCGGGATTCGTTGGTAAACCAAGCGGGCCTGCCCCGGGCCTTCGAAATTGCTTATTTTTGTTACTCCACCGGGATACGCTCCCGACCGTACCGTTCAAACCGCGCCGCCCCCGATTATGAAGCTAATTTCTACTCTACTTTTTGTACTGATGGTCCTTACTGGGTTACAGGCCCAGGACATCCACTTCTCCCAATTCTACATGTCTCCGCTCAACCTGAATCCGGCTATGACGGGGGTGATGAATTGTAATAGCCGCATCGCGGTCAACTACCGGAGCCAGTGGGCATCCGTGCTGGGGACTAATGCTTTTCAGACCTACAGTGTCAGCTACGACCAGCGTATTGCGGTCGGGCGGGATGATTTTTTCGGAATCGGTGGCACCTTCTGGGGCGATCGGGCCGGCGAGGCTAATTTCGCTACGACGACCGCGAAGCTTTCCACGAGTTACTCGAAAAAGTTGGGGGGTAGTCGGAAGTACGGTAATTATCTGGTCGCGGGCGCCGAGGCAGGCGTCGCTCAGCGAAGCCTGGACTTCCTTGCGCTTCGCTGGGGCAGTCAGCACGATGGTGATGGCGGCTTCGACCCCGGTGCTCCCAGTGGGGAAGATGGGTTGGATCGGGACCAGTTCCTGTTCGCTAACCTGGCGGGTGGTCTGCTCTGGTTCATGGTTTTCGACGAGAACAATAGCCTCTACGCCGGAGCTGCCTTCCACAACCTCAACCGGGCCAACCAAAGCTTTAGCTCGGAAGGCAAAGACTTGATCTATAGTCGGTTCACGGTTCACGGCGGCGGTGAGTTCATGTTATCAAATCGCTTCGGCCTCGTACCAGGGGCGATCCTGATGACCCAGGGGCCAAGCTTTCAGGTCAATGCCGGTTCTAGCGTGAAGTTCCTGCTTGATGGCGGCCGAAATGCAGCTGCCCAGTCCTTCCAGGTTGGACTGTGGACGCGCATCAGCAATCGGCTGGACAACAGCGTACTAACCGATGCGCTTATCCTATCGACCCGCTTCGACTACGAGAACTTCGCCCTCGGGTTCAGCTACGACATCAACACGAGCGACCTGAGCGTTGCGACGGACGGAAACGGTGGCTTCGAACTCTCGCTACAGTATAAGATCTGCGGTAGCCAGCGCAGAGGGGTATATTGCCCCCGCTTCTAGCATTTTGCGGAAGCAGCTAAGAATACCGTATCCATGTTCGGAGGAAAAGACAAGAAAAAGGACTATCGCGGTCGGTCCGATAAGCCCCGTAACAACGCCAACCCCTCGCCCGGTGGAATCAACACCATCGATGAACAGACTACCATCACCGGCGATCTGGAGGCGGCCGGAGATATCCGCATCGACGGACACCTTAGGGGAAACCTGAAGTGCCTGGCTCGCCTGATCGTAGGCCCCCGCGGAACGGTGACCGGCGACGTAGTCTGCGAAACGGCCTTAATCGAGGGGCGCTACACCGGAAATATTGTGGTTAACGACCTGCTGACCGTCAAGGAAAGTGCTACGGTATCGGGAAGCCTGCGGGCCCGCAAACTGGCCGTCGCCGCCGGAAGCACTCTGGAAGGTACCCTCAGTATCACCGAAGCCGCGGACCCCGCCGCCCTGGCTCTGCCTGCCCCGGCTGAGGAACAGCGGGAAAGTGAAGTCGAGCAGAATGTCCCCGTCGAAGCCTAGCGGAAACGACAGTCGGGCCTGGACGAAGTACATGGGCATCGGCGCTCAGCTTATCGGCACCATCGGGGTTTGCCTCTTTCTCGGTCTTTACCTCGACGGCCAGTTGGGAACTAACCCCTGGCTAACTGTTTTGCTAAGTCTGGTCGGCGTGATCGGAGGACTATACGTCAGTCTAAAGGATCTGCTTTAGCCTACAACTCCTCCACTTCGTCACGGCGTACGTAGCCCTGTTTTCCGTCCGCCAATCTGACCTTCAGGTACTTCTCGAGGCGATCGGTAACGATTAGATATGCACCTTCAGTTAAGGTAGTCTCCACGCTACTGTTCCCGGTCGGCGATACGCGTAAGGGGGCGGCTGTAGCTAGTAGCACGGCCCCGTCGGTCCGGCTCAGGTACTGATTTCTCGCCCTTCCCAGAGAGAACAAAAGAAACGCGACGGCCAGGCATACCCCCGCCGCGGGAAGAAGGGCGAACCGCCGCTTTTCGTCCATCCGCTGTCTGCGAAGGTACCAGTAGGTTGCGCCAGCCACCGCGAGCCAAAAGAAAAGCAAGCCTAAATAGAGAGCGGCAGCCGTACCTAGCCAGCTTCCCGCCACCCGCCACCAGCGCAGCAGGAAAAAGTCAGGCAATTCCGGAATGAAGATGCCGGCCTCCTCCCGCACGAAGCGCAGATTGTTTCGTAGGTCCCCGTCTCCCGGGCGCAGGCGTAGCCCGCGCTCGTAAGCCAGCACGGCCCGACCGGTCCGACCGGATTCAAAGTGGGCGTTGCCCAAAGCGAGATAGAGGCTGGGACTGCCGAAGCCTAAATTTTCAAGGCTGTCTAGTAATACGGCTGCTCTTTCGTGGTCGCCCTCCTGCAGCTCCCGCCTCGCTTCGGTAAGCAACTGCGACTCCTGACCCCAGATCGCGAGGGGGCAGCAGAGGAGAATGATCAGCAGCAGGAGGAGGCGTGACATGCGACAAAAGTAGCTATCGCTGCTCAAGCACTTCCGGAACCGGTTCCGGAAGACGAATCTCGAACAGATCATCAAGGGAAGTCGGCCGTCGGTCAGCTTCCCAGCGGAAACCTTCCAAACGATAGTCGGGAGACTCGGCCAGTTGCATGGGGTCCAGTTTTCCGGCCGGTGCTCCCAGAAACCGGATCCGCTCCACGGCCCCCCCACCGAAGTAAAGCACCATTCGACTGCAGGCGGTCTTATTTACCCCGATGTAGGCACCCGCCTCGTCCTGAGCGAAGTAGACCGCTTCGGCATTCCCGTCGACCTCGGTCCGGCTGAGCTGACTGCTATCGAAGTGGGCTACGATGTCTTTGCCGCTAACCTGGTTGTAGAAGATCAGATCGGGACTGGTGATGACCATTGCATTGCGTTTCAGGTGTACCCGGTCGGGGGCGTTGTTCCGTAGGTAAAGATCGATGGTGTCGGCGGTCAGTTGGCTGGTATCCTGCCAGAGGATCGGATCATAATATAGGGTGAGTACACTATCCACGGTGTTAAACCCCAGGGAATCGGAAACGGCGCTCATGTCGGATTTGTAAATTCGCACGTCGCGGTATGCTGAGAGAAAACGGGTGCTATCCGTGCCCCTTTGCTCTTCGTAGGATAGCAGCGTATCCGCCGCCAGGAACATGGTGTCCTGGTCCAGATAGGTCGTCAGCACCGGTCTGCCGCGTATTCCGCCATATGCTTTGATGTATCCGGTCGATCGGGCATAGTCCGCGTGTTCCGCGTCGATCCGGATCCCGGCCGAGGTATCCTGCCAAACTAAATTTCCGGTTGCCCGTCCCAGCCCGGTGGAATCATCCGAGTACATTCGGTCGGCTTCCATGATCATGGGTGGGTTCGACACCCGGGGGCGACCGCCCGATACGGCGTAAGATTCCGTCACCGAATTATAGTCAATGGTGTCGCCGACCACGGTCTGCAGACTGTCCACAACGCGGGCATTGCCCTCCAGCCGGTAGCGGTCCCGGGTGCGGAAGTAGTTGATGCGGTCGGCCGTCGCCCGCTGAAACTGACCCTCCGCCACATAGGCGTCTCCTTCCAGGATATACAATTCCTGCTCCCCGATGTACTGAATGGAATCCGCCGCGGCCAGCCGATCCCCGCTACGGTACTGGGCATTCGTTCGAAAGACGGCGGCGTCGCGGGCCACGTCATAGTATCCGCTTTCACAATAGATTCGGTGGGTGTCGCTACGAATGACGGTGGGTCCGAGGAAGTAAACCCGCTCATTCGCCAGGTCGTAGCGCAGGGTGTCGGCACGCATCTCGAAGCGATCATCGACCACCACGACGCTATCCCGAAAGTAGACGTTGCGGGTGCCGGCGTAGTAGTAGCCGTGGGTGCTGCTTAGTTCGGTGGTGTTTTGCTTGACCCGGCCCCCGGTATGGTAGGTGGCCACTTTGGTACCGAGGTTATATTCCAGTTCCTCGGTGTACAACTCCACGGCCCCGCGCTTCAGGACCACGGAATCGCGCAGGTTAGCCAGCAGGGTGGTGGCGTTGTAGTCCAGGTAGCTGGAGAAGGCGGCGATACTGTCCCCCTGCTGGATCACCACGTTGTCATAGGCGTACAACTGCACCTCACTGACGAGTTCGGCACTGTCGCAGTACATGTAGATGCTGTCCTGACTCAGTTCGACATCCCCGATCAGTCGCTGAACGCTGCCCCGCTGCATCATCCGCAGTTCGTTAGCGTGGTCGATATTCACTACCTGCCGTCCGCTGGTGTCCGGTCGTGCCTGACCGGAAAGCCCGGCGGTGCATAGCAAGAACAGCAGAATGGGGAAGAAACGCATAGTGCGATGGCTCGGTAAGTGGCTGGTAAGAGAACGGCCCCTAAACAGGCCGCGCCCGCCGGATCGTCCCCCTTTAACCCCCCCTTAACGGTTTAAAATTGGAATCCGCATCCCATCGTAGCCGACGGTCACCCCCGGTGGAAGGTCAGCTAGTAATTCGGCGTGAGGGCCGAAGCGGTGGGAGAGGTGAATGAGCACGGTTTCCCGGGGGCGGAGAAGATCTACGTAAGCCAGTGCCTCGTCCAGGGAAAGGTGACTGTGGGTACCTCGGCGATTCAGGCAACTCAGGATCAGCGTGTCCAAATGCTGCAGTCTGGCCAGGGTTTGTTCCGGCAGTGTCTTTGTGTCCGTCAGGTAGGCAAGCTCCCCGATCCGCAGTCCGATGATGGGTAGCTGTCCATGCTGAACACGCAACAATTCTACGGTGGCGCCCCCCATTTCGATCACCTGTCCGAAGTCGATCCGCCGGATGTCGAGGCCGGGTACCCCGGGGTAGTCCGTAAAGGCATACGCAAAGCGCTGCTCCACGTCGGCGGCCACCCGGTCCAGGCAGTAGATCGGCATATCCATTTTTTGCATAAAGCAAAAGGGGCGCACATCGTCCAGCCCCGCGGTATGGTCGTTGTGCTCGTGGGTGATCAGGATACCATCGAGTCGCTGCACGCCCTCCCGCAGCATCTGCTCCCGGAAGTCGGGTCCCGCATCGATGGCCAGGACCTCCTCCCCCAGGTCCAGTAGCGCGCTACACCGCAGTCGGCGGTCCCGGGGGTCACGCGAACGGCAGGCCGCGCAGTCGCAGCCGATCACCGGAACCCCCTGGGAGGTTGCCGTTCCGAGCAAGCGCAGGTGCATGGGGCCGGCTTAGCGCTTGGCTTCCCAGCGCCAGGCACTGCGCATGATGTCCTCCACGCCGTACTGCGGGTCCCAGCCGAGCTCCCGCGTAGCTTTGCTGCGGTCGGCGTATACGGCTACCACGTCGCCCGGGCGGCGGGGCCCCTTGTCGTAGTTGAGTTTGCGGTCGGCGACTTTCTCGAAGGCTTCGATGACTTCCATGACGGTCAGCCCCTCCCCGATACCGAGATTGAAGAGGGCCGGATTAGCCGTTGCCCGCCCACTTTGCAGGTACTCAAGGGCCAGGGTATGGGCATGGGCCAGGTCGGACACGTGGATGTAGTCCCGCACGCAGCTGCCGTCCCGGGTGTCGTAGTCAGTGCCGAAAACGACGAGCTTGTCGCGCTTGCCGGCACCGACTTCGGTGATCACCGGCACCAGGTTGCTGGCGGGGTTGCTGGCATCCTCCCCAATGAGGCCACTGGGGTGCGCACCGGCGGGGTTGAAGTACCGCAGCAGGATGGCCGAAAAATCAGGATACGTATGGCAAAAATCATAAAGCACGTCTTCCCCGATCTGTTTGGTGCGGGCGTAGGGGCTTTCGGCTTCCTTGCGGGGGGTATCCTCCGTGACGGGAAGTTCATCGGCATTACCGTACACAGAGCAACTGGAGGAAAAGACCAGATTGGATTTCCCCTGCCCGTGCAGTCCTTCGATGACGTTGAACAGGCTGTTCAGGTTGTTGCGGAAGTAGGCTAGCGGTTTGTCTACGCTCTCTCCGACGCTTTTATAGGCGGCAAAGTGGATGGCGCCGTCGAATTGGTGGTCCTGGAATAGACGGGCCGCCGCTGCCTGGTCCGCCAAGTCGATCTCGTAGTTGACGACCCGGACGCCCGTGATGGCTTCGATCCCATCCAGCACGCTGGCCTTGCTATTGTGGTAGTTATCGGCGCTGACCACCGCGTAGCCGTTCTCGATGAGGTCTACGACGGTATGGCTGCCAATGTAGCCGGTTCCGCCGGTGACCAGGATTTTTCCTTTCTGCATAGTAGTGTGTTAGGGGTGGGTGAGGGATATGTCACGGGGGTCGATCTCAATGCCCATGCGCGCCATCAGAACGGTGGCGTTGAAGCTACGGCTGACCCCCCGGTGAAGTTTATAGTCAAAGTATAGTTCATCCCCCCGGGTGCGTACCTCCATGGCGTAATTCTCCACCCGGCTCCCCGCCTCGTTTTCCAAACTCGCCAGTTCCAGGTCGTGAGTAGCGATGATGCCCGCCCCCTTTTCACGAATCAACTGACGGATCAGGGCCCGTGCCCCGGTGTGCCGGTCCCGGCTGTTGGTCCCTTTCAGGATCTCGTCAAGCAGGAAGAAAACGGAATGTTCCGGGTCTTTCACGGCCTGAATGATGGCTTTGAGCCGCTTCAACTCCGCGAAAAAACTGGAGGTACTCTCGCTCAGGTCGTCCTGGGTGCGCATGGAGGTCCAGACGCTGAGGGCGGCGGTGCGCAGGTGGCGGGCGCATACCGGAGCCCCGGCGCGGGCCAACACGAGATTGATACCCACGGTCCGCAGCCAGGTTGACTTGCCAGCCATATTGCTGCCCGTCACCAAATGGATATGCCCGTCCGTGGCGATCGAGATGTCGTTAGTTACCCGACCGGCTGGCGGGAGTAGGGGGTGGCCCAACCCATCACCCTCCAGCACGGCTTCCCCGGTCAGGACTGCATCCGTCCATTCGGGTTGATTGAAGCGTAGGGTGGCCCAGCTGATGCGGGCATCCACTTCGGCGAGGGTGTCCAGCCAGTGGGGAAGATCTCTCCGGTGCCGTTCCCGCCAGCGATCGAGTTCGCGCAGCCACTGCAGGCTCCAGATACCGCTGATCTCCAGCAGGAAAACGAAGGGATTGTAGCGCACATCCAGTTGACTGATGAGGTAGGAGAGCTTGCCGATCGCCCGGGATGCCGGAGGACCATGGTGGGGGTAACGGCGGTCGATCAGGGCAAACAGATCAGCGTAGCCATTCAGGAGCTTACCCGCCGCCGCCGTGTAGGCATGGGCCCGGTCGGCGGCTTCCCGGTAGCGGCGCAGCAGGAGGAAAGCGGGAACGAAGAAGAGTAATCCCAACTGCCAGGGCTGCTGGGTGAAGCAGAACCAGAGACCGGCAATCGTCAGCAGGGGAGCCCCCCACCGCATGACGGTGACGTATGCTCCGGAGGTGATCGCCGGTTCCCGTATCCACTTCCGCAACCGCGCCGCGTAGACCGGGTCATCGCTTAGTTCCCGGCCCAGGGTACGAAAATGTAAACACCAGTCCGGATCCCGGGCCAGTTTCTGCCCTTCCTTTACTCGCTGTTCCGCTTCCTCATTGGAGGCTGGGTAGCGGAGCTGGTCGGCGAGAAGATCGTGACCAACCGCGGTACTGCAGCGGTTCAGGAACTGGTAAAGGGAGTAGGGCCCGAAGATATCCAGATCGGTGGCGTACGGATGGGCGGGGTCCCGGTACCGGTCACCGTTGGGGTGATGAGCGAACTCGTGACCGAGGGCTTGCAGTTCCCCGTTTGCCAGTTCCGCCTGCACCTGCGCCCGCGCCCCCTCCCTCCCGATGGCGGCGTGGTACCGAATACCCAGGGCGGCCAGCGGCAGTACGACGAGGGTAGCTACCGTACCCGCCCAAATCCCAACCGACCAGGCCAGGATCAGGCCGGCTACACCGGCAAAGAAGGCAAGCAGGCGGAGGAGAGCAAGCCGTCCGTAGCGTTGCCGCAGCCGACCGGCCCGCGCCAGGTTGCATTCGGCCACCTCGCGGTAATAAGGCTCGGGAGCATTCACGCTGCAAAGATGGTAAATTGCGTCCGTCTTCTCTACTCTTCCCCCCCAAGCGTCACCTTATGTCCCCTTACCTCGTCCAGGTTGCCACCCCGTTTGCCGCCGGAACCGGACTGCGCACCGGTAAAGGGGGGATGATCGTGACCAATGCCCACGTGGTCGGTGACAATGCCTCCATCATCGTGGGCGGCAGCGGGATGGAAGAACAACTGGCCCGGGTGATCTACCTCGACACCTTCCACGACCTGGCCTTCCTCCGGGTCGATGGGATGGAGGACCTGCCGCCGCTTCCGTTCGCCGAAGAAGTGGCTGGAAAGGGCGATGCCCTCACCCTGGAATGGCAGTTATTCGGTCAACGGCCCCGCAGCCTGTCCGGTGAGACGGTCGGGCTTTTTCACCATCACCACCAGGACCTGCTCACGCACGATGCGCGAGAGGGGCGGACGGTTGCGGGGGGAGCGCTGTTCGGGGAAGGGGGCAAGCTGTTGGGGTTGAATATGCTCGACCACCCGGAACGGGAGGCCTATAGTCTGGCCCTTCCGGCGCCGGCCCTGGCGGCGGTGGTCCGGGAATTCACGGCTGGTCGCGGCCGGTCGGCAACCCGCTGTTTCGAATGCCGGGAGGTCGTTTTTGAAGAGCCGCAACGGCAGATCGCCTACTGCCCGGTTTGCGGAAGCGAAATTGTGTTGCCCTCCCGCCTGAGGGACGCCGAACCGGCGGGGGTCAACGCCACCATCGAGGCCATCATCCGGGCGGCTGACCACGATCCGCTGCTGGCCAGAAGGGGGCCGAATTTGTGGAGCATCCGCCAGGGGAGCGCAACCATTCAACTGGCCTACCACGAGGATAGCGGGCTGGTGACCGGCGATGCCTACCTCTGTCAGCTCCCCGAGGCCGCGCCTGCCGGTCTGTACGCCTTTTTGCTGCGGGAGAATACCGCCTTACGGCAACTGTCCTTTTCGACCTACGGGCGGGACATCATCCTGTCCTTACTTATTTACGACCGCTACCTTTCGGTGGAAACGGCCCTGCCCCGCTTTGCGCATTTGTTTGCCAAGGCGGATTACTACGACAATGTGCTCGTGGAGGAATACGGGGCCGGCTGGGGGGATCAGAAAAATTGATCGTAGCCGGAGGCGGCGTCCGGCCGGGCTTCCGGCTTAACCTGTTGCCGGTTGAGCTCGTCCAGGTCCAGCCGTTCTTCGGTGGCCGGTCGCTCGTCCAGATCGAAGGCGATATGGCCTTCGCTGAGTAGGAGTTCGCTTTTCTTTTCCCATTCCTCCAGCATGCGGAGCCCCTCATCGGCGAAAACCCCGTTCTGGAGGTCGACGCTGGCCATGAAGTCGTTACTCAGATCCATCATGCGTTCCATTTCACCGACCTTATTGGCTACGTCCGAAGCAATGGCTTCCATAGCCTGATCGAACATGGCCCGCTGGTCGGGATTGCCATTGATGACGCTCATGGCCGAAGTCATGGCTCCGTGGCTGGCCCGTATGGCCTTACGCTCCTGAATGCGCAGGTCGACCTGGTCGCGGGTATCTTCCAGCAGGACCTCGCTGTTCGCGTGCATGCGGTTCAGCACCCGATTGAGCACTTCCATTTTCGTGAGGAGGACCTGATACTTCTGGTTGCTTTCCCGCAGACGGGCGGCCCGGCGGCTACTGAGGATCATTTGCTGATTCTTGCCCTTTTCTTTGGCCAGGGCGGCGAGTTTCAGCTGCTTTTTGACCTCCGCTTCATTCGTCTCGATGAGGGTGGTTAGGTGGCGCATCTGCCCACGGATCTTGCCGATCTGCTTACGCATCTCCTGAAGGTTGCCTTCGAGTTCTTCCACGTAGGACTTCAGGATGCCGATGGGATCGATGGTCACGAACAAGCCGGTGACGCGGCGCATGGCGCTCTTGTAGAGGTAGGAAATGAGGGTGCGCGTCCGGGGGTCGACGATCGCAAAGACGACCGACAGTAAGACGGCGGCGGCCACCACGATACCGAAGGTTGTCGAGAGAAAGGGGACGATCACGGCGCTGAAGGTGGTCAGCAACAGCCCGAGCCCCGCCAGGAAGGCGAGCAGGAAAATCAGACCGGTAATGCCTTCGGGGCGTTTCCAGAACGACTTAGTCGGGCCGTTTGCTTGCATGGTGGTAGCGCTTAGGAAATGATCCGTTGGATGTTGCTGATATCCTCCCGGATGGTATTGGTGATGGTCTGCAAGGCTTGTTCGAAGCCCTGCTGGTTTTCTTCGGCCTTTGCCCGGGCGGCACTAATGTGGCTGTCGGCACTGTCGATCTCCTTACGGGCCGCGGCGATCTGGTCCTGCAGCTGCTGAATTTTAGTTTCCCAGTTAGCGATTTTCTTCTTGAGCTCACCGGTCTGTTTGGATTTGCCCTCGACGTTGTCGACCAGGTGTTTTTCAAGGCTGCGCATGAACTGGGCCTTTTCGTCCTGTAGTACCTCCGTGTAGTAGTTCGCCGTTTTGACCAGCTTTTCCTTGGTCAGTCCCATGCTGGAGCCGGTGATGAAGGCCGAGTTGATGGCCGTATCCAGGTCCATGCCGATTTCGGTCAGGCGGGTGACGGACTGCTTGAACTCGAGGTAATCGAAGCCGTCGAGGTTCTTCTTTTCCAGGGCCCGCATCAGGGCGTTCGCGAAGCGGTTATTTTTTCCGGACATGCAAGCGTGTTAGACGGTAAAGGTAAGCAGGTACGGCGAAGCTAGAGCGACTCGTCGACCTCACGCACATCATCCTCCCGGGCGGCGGGCACCCACTTTTCCAGCGTGTCGCGGGCCTGGGCGCGCACGTCCCGGTTCACGTAGGCGGCGATGGTGGCCAATCCCAGGCCCAGTACCGCAAAATCATCGGTGTAGCCCAGGATGGGCGTCAGGTCGGGAACCGCGTCCAGCGGCATGAGCAGATAGCCCAGGGCACCGAGGACGGTACGTTTCGCCCATTTGGGGGTTTCTTTTCGCTCGTAGGCGTAATACAGGAGCAGGGCCCGGTAGAGGGTCTGGGTGCCGGCCGTCCGGGCCAGGCGGGCGATCTGAGCCCAGAATTTAGGCCGGCTGAAGTAGCGGCGGTAGGATTGTAGCTTCATCGTTCTCCGGTTAGGCTATCTTCCGAACGCCCGAGGGGGCTTCGGGGTTATGCCCCAGTACCCGCTTGCCTATCTTTAGCCCCATGGACGTCACCGCCAAACCGGAAAGCCTGCTCCGCGAAGTGGAAGCTTACGTGGAGCGGTACATCAACGAGCGGGTCGATAACCGGTACGTCTACCATAACTTTCAGCATACGTGCGCGGTAGTGGAAGCAGCCGAAGAACTCGGCGAACACTACGAACTAACGGAGCGCGACCGCACCGTTATTCAACTGGCCGCCTGGTTCCACGATACCGGCTACGACGAAGGTTGGGAGGACCACGAGAACCGCAGCGCGCACATCGCCGCTAATTTTCTTCGGGAGCAGGAGCTGCGGGACCCCTCCCTGATCGAGGACGTTCGCAACGCCATTTTAGCCACCCGGGTGCCCCAGCAACCCCAAAATTTTCTGGAGGAGATCGTTGCCGACGCCGACCTGAGCCATCTCGGTGACGTCAGCTACTGGGATCGCTGCGGCAGGGTCCGCCAGGAATTTGCCATCACCCGGAACGTGATCATGTCGGATCAGGAATGGATCGACTTTGAGCTTAACTTCATGCTCAATCACGAGTTTCATACCGAAGCGGCAAGAGAACTCTTCGGGGAACGGAAGGAGAAACACGTCAAACAACTTTACAAGCGGAAAAAAGCCCTCTACCCGGACCAGACGCCCACGAACCTGGAGGAACTGGAGCGCGTCAAGGAGCAGCGGAAAAAGAAAGCCCGGAAAAAGAAGATAAAAAGCAGTGACCCCCTCAAGCCCGGCCGCGGGGTGGAAACGATGTACCGCACCACCTACCGCACCCACGTGAACCTGAGCAGCATCGCCGATAACAAGGCCAATATCATGCTCTCGGTCAATGCGATCATCCTGAGTATCTCGGCGGCCAATCTCATCCCCAAGCTCGACAACAACCCGCATCTCACGCTGCCGACGGTCGTCCTGGTCGGCGTGTGCCTGGCCTCACTCTTCTTTGCCATTCAGGCGACCCGGCCGAAGGTCACGGAGGGGAATTCCAGCATGGAGGACATAAAGGCCCGGCGAACGAATTTGCTGTTTTTCGGCAATTTCTACAACATGGACCTGGACGATTTCCACTACGGGATGACGGAAATGATCCGCGACGAGGAGTTTCTCTACGCCTCTATGACCCGCGATCTGTACTATCTGGGGGTGGTATTAGCCAAGAAGTACCACTTTCTACGTATTTGCTACAACGTTTTTCTTTACGGCCTGATCATGGCGGTCGCCTCCTTCATGATCGCCGCGATCTACGATAATTCGCTGGCCCAGTAGCCTACTTCACATTCACTTCAATACGCTTGTCCTGGTTGGCGAGCTGCCAGGCATTGTGGAAGATGAGCTGCCCGATACGGACCATTTTGTCAAAATTGATCTTCTCGATGGTGTCGGTCGCCTGGTGGTAGTCTGGGTGGGTGCCGCTGAAAAAAAAGACGCTCGGTATGCCTCGTTCGGCGAAGTTGTAGTGATCCGAGCGGTAATAGTAGCCGTTCGGATCGTCTTTCGCATTGTAGGTGTAGTCAAGTTCGAGATGGGTGTATTCGCGGTTTACGGCCTCGCCGATGTCGTGCAGTTCGGTGCTTAGGCGATCGCTTCCAATCACGTAGATGTAGTTGGGGTCGTTGGCGTGTTTGGCATCCACCCGTCCGACCATGTCGACGTTGATGTCCGCGATGGTCGACGAAAGCGGAAAGACCGGGTGGGTTGCGTAGTACTCCGACCCCAGCAGCCCCTTTTCCTCTCCACTCACCCATAGGAAAAGGACGCTACGGCGGGGGCCGAGTCCGGCAGCCTTGGCTGTTACGAAGGCTTCGGCCAATTCGAGGACCGTGCTGCTGCCCGATCCGTTGTCATCCGCTCCGTTGAAGATCGCGTCCCCCCGCCGCCCGATATGGTCGTAGTGGGCACTGACCACGAGCACCTCGTCTTTCAGGTCGGGGTCACTGCCCTCGAGGTAACCCAGTACGTTTTCGCCGATCAGTTCGGTGATGTCCTTTCGCTGCGTGAGTCGCAGGTCGGTAGCGACGGTGACCGGGCGCAACTTTCCTTTCCGCTCGATGCGCTTGCGTGCTTTGACGACCTTGCGGTAGTCGTCGCCCAGGATTTGGCGGGCCAGGTCTGGGGTTATATAAATCTGGTTGGCTTCCTGACGCTCGGCCTCGGTCTGTTCCGCCATCCGCATCCGGCCGTCGAGCACTTCTTTCCGGATCTGCTGTACGTTCGTTTTGAAGGCCGGGTCGATGATGATAACGGTTTCAACGCCGCGCTCGCGGGCCACCCGTAATTTTCGCCCGTCGTCCAGGCTCCAGTCGCTCGGGTTTTTATTGCCCGTGACGCGAAACGTGCCTCCCCGGCTCCGGGGCTCGCCGGCAAAGATCAGGATGGTTTTCCCCCGCAGGTCAGCTGTACCGTAGTCCGAATAGGCGGGATCGTCGACGCCGTACCCCAGAAAAACGATTTCGTCGGTTGTCACGGGGCCGCGGTCCGCATTGCGGCTGGGCGCGCTGTAGAACTGGCGCAGGTGTTTAATTGCACTGCCGTCCACCATTAGAGAAAGGTCCTCCCACTTTTGGCGACTGAAGCGAATGGTCTGGAAGTATCCGCCATTTTCTCCAATCGGCGGCAGATCGAGCTCGGCAAGCTGGTCGGCCAGGTAGGCCGCGGCGCGCTTCTGTCCGGGCTGTCCCGTTTCCCGTCCCTCCATATCATCGGCTGAGAGTACGGTGAGGTGATCCCGCAGGTCTTCTACGCGAATCGTGGCGGCAAGCTCACGTGCCTCATCGGGGGTGGTCGGCAGGGGTGCCAGCCGCTGGGCCGGAAGTATGCCGCAATAAGCAAGGGCGACAGACAGGAACAATCGCATCATACAAATAGTAAATTGGGAAGGGTAGGCCTATTTATCCGTGAGCCGGACCCGGGCCCCGGCACGTAGCATCGTGTTGTGGATGCGGTCGGCCAGAGGGCCTTTCCCCCCGTCGTTGTCCCGCACGGTGAACAGTCGGGTGAAGGTAGGGGAGAAGTAAAGACTCCAACGATCCGAGACCAAGCGCTCCACCCGGAGTGAGCCCCCCAGGTAGAGGCTGCTGTTGTCCAGGAAACCGCCGCCATCCAGTATGCCTACGGTGGGGTTGATGAAGCGATTCGTCGCGCCAATGCCATTCAGGGATTTCGGCAGGCCTTCCTCCCGGGCAGTTTCGCGGAACGTATTCAGTTCACGGACCAGGTCTTTTTGGGTTACCCCCTCCCCGAGTTGAAATTCGGCGGACAGAATGACATTCATCGACGCACCCAAGCCACCCGAAATCCGCCACTTTTCGGTGGTCCGGAAGGTCCGGTAGTAGTTCAGCGGGAAGGAGGCCGTCCGGTATTTGAGGCGACCGTAGCGAATCGCCTCCCGGTCAGGATCCTGGGTGCCCCGATCGTTGAGCTGTAGGATCTCGGCGGGGATGTAGGAGCGGTAGCCGTAGATCAACCCGGTTTGCAGGGCATTATCCCCCTGCTCGATATCAACAAGGGCACCCACACTAAATCCGGTCGATAGATCGATACGGTCGTTGATCCCCAGGTTCGGGTTCGCCAGGGTGACCACCTGGTTCACGTCCAGTGGAGAAACGAACAGGTTGAGGTAGTAGCGGATAGGCTGCGGAGGCTGGATGCCGGGTAGGCGCAGCAACGGCCGTACCGAAGTTGAAAAGAGGGTTACGCCCTGTCCGGAGACAGCCACCGGCCCGAAAGCGCCACGGCGAACAACGGGCAGCTCGGGCTTGGTAGGAATTGGCGGTGCGGGCAAACTGGGGATCAGGGCCACCGCGACCCTGGCGCCTTCGGGGCGGGGAGCAATAGCCTCCGAAGCGGAGATCATGGATGCTACGGGCGAATGGTCTACGGGGGCACTGGGCCCGTGGGGCAACGCAACCGGGAAGGGGCTCGTGAGCCGGGCCAGTGGTGAGTCGGCCTGAGGGGCCTCGGGCAAGCGGAAGAAGAGTAGTAAAGCACTGAGCAGTAGTGCGGCTTCGGTCACTTTTACACAGCTAATCATTTCCCTCCGCTGCCCGATCAACTCGAGGCGGGCGGCCAGCAAAGCCCAACCGGAAACCACTGCCGGTTCGGCCTCGGCCAGGCGTTGGCTCAGTAGGGCGTCCGTAGCCGTGGTCTCCTCGTTCATTCGACGTTCCAGGACGGACCAACTGCCCGCCGGCGCGGTCGGCTGCAGACTGTCGAGCTTGTCGAGCAAGTCAAGGCGGCTTTCCAGTTCCGACCATCCCCGGGGGGGCGGGGGCGGGAGGGCAGCCAGCTTGTCGCGGAGCGCGGCGTCGGTCAGAGAGGGTGGTTGGTTCATAACTAGCGGCCGGGGGCAGTAAGCGTTTTCTGTAACTTGACCCGGGCTTTTACCAGGTTGGATCTGGAGGTGGAGTCGGTAATGTTTAGCTGTTCGGCAATTTCCTTATGGCTGTATCCCTCGATTACGTAGAGGTTAAAGATGGTTCGGTAGGTCGGGGGCAATTGTTGTACGGCGGCCAGTATTTCCTGGGCGGAGCACTGGCTGATCACGTCCGGACCGTCCACGCTCACCTGGTATGCCCGCTCGATGTCCTCGGTCCGCCGCCGGCTCGTTCGCCGGTAGTGATCGATGGCCGTATTGACCGTGATGCGGCGCATCCAGGCCAGCAGGGCCGTCCCGCTCTGGTAGCGGGCGATCTTCTTAAAGATCTTAATGAAACTCTCGTGTAACAAATCCATCGCCTCGTCCTCACTACCGGCATAGCGTTGGCAGACCGCCATCAGCGGACTGTAATATGTTTCGTACAGCAACCGTTGGGCTTCCCGTTCGCCCCGGCAAAGGGCGGCCACGAAACGCGTTTCATCAGCAACGGTAAGGGCATAATCCATAAGAAAAAGGCAGGTAGTATACAAATCACCGGCCCCTGGCCCGGCCAGCGATCGGTAAAACTTAGCAATACCGTAAGGTAAACGGAAATCGGCGAATGAACGCTGCCTAGTGGCCCCAACTCGGTCCGCGCTCTGACGCACCGGCGTATATTTCACCCGTGATCCAGGTACAACACGGAAGCCGAGCCCTCGCCCTCCACAAAAGCCAGCGACTCGTGGGCGTCCTCCCCCGGGATGCCTCCGGCTCATTCGCCCGAACGGTGACCGAACTCGGGGGCTTCAACGTGCTGGCCCTTTCCCCGGAAGAGGAGGTCGAGCAATCCCTCGACGAAATCCGGAACCGGGAAGACGTGCGTACCGGTACCCACGTGTATTTCGCGGCCGAAGACCCACGCCCCGTGGTGCCGACGGGGATCATCCATTGTACTCCCGCCCCCGGAGCCGGAAGCGATGAGCTACGACCGCTATTCGATCTGTACCATCTCCGGGTCCTGGAATGGCGGGAAGACGGTACGGTCACCTTGTGCGTGAGTGCCGACTCACCCAATCCACTCAAGGTAGCCGCCGCCCTCCAGAAGCTGGCCCTGGTGACTGCCGCCGAGCCGGACCTCGACGTTCCCATGCAACCCTACTTCAGTGAGCCCCGCGACGGTCTGCTGTCCGAACAGTGGTATTTATCGAATGCCGGTTCCATTCCCACCAACCCGAATTACTCCCTGAAGCCGGGCGCGGATGCCCGGGTCCGCGAAGCCTGGCGCGCCCTTGGCGATTTGGGTAACCGCAACCTGACCATCGCCGTCATCGATAATGGCTTCGACCGCGACCATCCCGACCTCGGCAACCGACTGGTGTACCCGCTGACCGTCGCCACCGATAAGGCCGAACTCCCGCAGGGTAGGGGAGCCGGCAGCCATGGTACCCCCTGCGCCAGCCTGGCCGTGGCCCCGGCAAATGCCAGCGGTATCGTGGGTGCCGCCCCGGCTGCCCGCCTGATGCCGGTACACGGACTGACCTATTCGGCCTACCTCACCGAGCGGATGTTTCGCCACTGCGCCGATCGGGGGGCGGATATCATCTCCTGTTCCTGGGGAACGATCAATGCGCACTACCGCCCCGGCCGCTTCCACGAACGGGCCATCCGGCGGGCCATCACCGAGGGCCGTGGCGGGCGAGGGTGTGTGGTCATCTTTGCCGCGGGTAACGAAGGGCGCTACGGGATCAATCTCTACGCCCGCCTCCCCGGCGTGATCGGGGTGGGAGCCTCCACCAGCAACGATACCCATGCGCCGTATTCTAACCGGGGGCCGGGCCTCAGCGTAGTGGCTCCCAGCGACGGTGGCTGGCCGGTGCTGGCGGCCCGGGCCAGTTGGGATCCCGGACTTCTCGACATGCCGCCCGCGAAACGGTATTACGTAGACGGCATCGATCGCGGGCCCCACCACAAACACTTTGGCGGTACCTCGGCCGCCGCCCCCCTCGTAGCCGGTATTTGTGCTTTACTGCTCACCGCCAGACCTTCACTGACCAGTGCCGAAGTCAAGGCCTTACTCGAACGGACCGCGGACAAGATCGGAGGTCCCCTGGCTTACGACCACCAGGGCTACAGCGATCGCTTCGGTTACGGTCGGGTGAATGCACTGCGGGCCGTACGGGAATTGCTTGCACCTGCGTCCGCGCCCCCTTCTTCCCCCTCGCCGGAGGAAAATTTGTATCGGGTGCGCACCCAACCGGTGGACCGTGGAGGTTTCGGTCTCCAGGTCAGTGCCCTGAGCGACCGCAGCCGCATGCTGGAACTGACCGCCCGTCTGGAACGGGAGTTCGAACAGCCGGTGATCGTCGGGGAGTCCGGTGGGCTGTTCCGCGTGGTTCTGGGTCGCTTTCCGACCGCCGACGCTGCCCGCGACTTCCTGCCGCGTGTACGGGAACGGGGGTACGATGCTTTCCTGCGCGATTTGTCTTCACTGGCTTAACCCGATGCAATGCGTGTTTCCCTCTTTCCCCTGCTGGTTTCTCTCTCGTTTACGGTCTTCGGGCAGTTGGGCTGGGTGGCAAATCACCCCGCGACTATTGAGTACCACCTGGACCTGGAGAATGTCCAGCAACACGAACTACGCATCCGGGTTGAATTTACCGCCGTGCCGGAGGGGGTTTTTTACGTACGGATGCCACAGTCCAGCCCGGGCCGCTACGCCCAGCATAACTTTGCGAAAAACGTCTACGACGTAGAGGTAAAGGGCGGCGGAGCGCAGGTGCAACGGGTGGATCCGAACACCTGGGCCGTTACCGGTCACCGGGGGCAGGTCACCTTCTCCTATACCCTGTTCGCCAACGGAGGGGACGGCACGTACGCCGGGATCGACGACCGGAAGCTGCACCTGAATATGCCGGCCTGCTTCGTGTATAGCGACCAGGTGAACGACCGGCCCATTGTGCTGGAACTACCCGCCGATCAGCGACCGGAATGGGAAGTGGCTACCCAGCTCGTCCGGGTGGGGAAGCGCCGGTTTGCCGCGCCGGACTACGCCTACTTCTTCGATTCCCCCACGCTGGTGGGCGAGATGATGCGCGACGAATTTACCGTGGCCAGTGGCGACCGCATCGACACGATCGAGCTGGTGGTCATGCACGAGGGGTCCCGGGAAGTGTTCGACGGCTACCTGGAAATGGTCGAACGGGTGGTACGGGAGCAGCAAACCATCTACGGGGAGCTGCCCTCCTTCGACTACGGTCGCTACGTTTTCCTCTGCTCCTACAATGACTACATCGGCGGCGATGGGATGGAGCACCGCAACTCCACGATCTGCTCGGCCCCCATCCCATTAGGGGGCAATGAGGTCCGGCTCATCGGTACGGTCAGCCACGAATTCTTCCACGCCTGGAACGTGGAGCGCATCCGACCGGCCAGCCTGGAGCCCTTCGATTTCAGCCACGTCAACATGAGCGACGAACTGTGGTTCGCCGAGGGCTTTACGAGCTACTACGACGATCTGGCCCTGACCCGGGCGGGTTTGCTCGCTCCGGAGGAATACATCGAAAACCTGGCCGGCGGACTCAACTACGTCATGCACCGCCCCGGCCGCAATCACCGCAATCCGATCCAGATGAGCCGGCAGGCGCCCTTCGTGGATGCCGCTACCTCCAACGACCCGGATAATTTCGGTAATACTTTCGTCAGCTACTACACCTACGGGGCCGTACTGGGGCTCGGTCTGGACCTGGAACTCCGCCGCCGCGGGCACACGCTGGACGAGCTCATGCGTAAACTCTGGCAGCAGTACGGCCGAACGGAAATCCCCTACCACATTCACGATCTGCAACTGGCGTTGGCATCGGTTAGCCAGGATAGTAGTTGGGCCGCCGACTGGTTCGATCGCCACGTCTACGGAAGCGAGCTACCCGATTACGCCGATCTCCTGGAAGACTACGGCGTGGAGCTGCGGCAATCGGAGCCGGATACGGTGGCCTTCTACGGATTGCGGCTCAGCGATCGCGATTCTGCATTGCGCGTTACCGGGACGGTCTACGAGACCAACCCGCTGTACGCCGCCGGCCTGGACCGCAACAGCACCATCCTGAGCCTGAACGGAATTGCAATTACCGACCTCCAGGACTGGGAGACCACGGTAGCCGATCTCGTTACCGACCGTAGCTACCCCATTACCTTCCGGCAACTGGGGCGGGAGCGTGCGGGCACGTTTACGGCGGCTACCGACCCCGGCATCGAAACGGCATTACAGACAGAGGTTTCTACCGAAAAACGTAGCCGACGTGCCGACTGGTTGGGGACGGACTGACTACCGCCGCATCATCTCCCGATTCTTGACGTGTTCTTCCAGCCAGCGATCCTGTTCCCAGAGTAGATGCATGATGCTCTCCTTGGCCCGGTAGCCGTGGCTTTCTTTGGGGAGCATGACCAGTCTGACGGTGGCCCCCAATCCCTTCAGGGCATTAAAGTACCGCTCACTCTGCAGGGGGTAGGTGCCGGAATTGTTGTCCGCCTCCCCGTGGATAAGCAGCAGCGGCGTCTTCATTTTCTCGGCGTGCATGAAGGGTGACATGGTGTAGTACACTTCGGGGGCTTCCCAGTAATTGCGCTGCTCGGACTGGAAGCCGAAGGGCGTCAAGGTCCGATTATAGGCTCCGCTACGGGCGATGCCGGCGGCGAAAAGATCACTGTGGCTCAGCAGGTTGGCGACCATGAAGGCTCCGTAGCTGTGGCCGCCCACCGCCACCCGGTCGCGGTCGACGTAGCCGAGTTCGTCCACCGCGTCGATCGCCGCTTTCGCGTTAGCTACCAGTTGCTCGCGGAAGCTGTCATTAGGCTCGTCCTCTCCTTCTCCGACGATGGGGAAGGCCGCATCGTCCAGCACCACGTAGCCGCGGGTCACCCAGTATACGGGGCTACCGTAGTAAGGGTAGGTGAATTCGTTCGGGTTGGAAGTATTCTGGGCGGCGCTGCCCTTATCCTTGAACTCCCGCGGATAGGCCCAGAGGATCAGTGGCATTCTCTCCTTTTCCGTCGTGTCGTAACCGACGGGCAGGTAGAGGGTGCCGGTCAGTTCCAGTCCGTCCTCCCGCTGGTAAGTGATGACCTCTTTGTGGACGTTTTGCAAAGCCTCAAAGGGATTTTCGAAGTCGGTAAGCTGCTCCAATTCATCGTTCTCCAGGTCCCGGAAGTAGTAGTTCGGGTAGTCGGTTGGAGATTCGATACGAACCAGTAGTCGGTCGGCCTCGATGTCGTAGTCCTGCAAGTCCTCTATGCGGTCGGTATACGCCGAGGTGTAAATCCGTTTCCGTTTGCCCGTCTTCAGGTGCAACTCCTCCAGGTAGGGAAACTGCCCCTCTGGCGTATACCCGTCTCCGATCAGGTAGGTCCGGTAACCCTCCAGCGCCAGTACATAGGAGCCGTAGTCATTGCGGGTGGTCACGAAGTTGCCGGGGTCGGCGTAGCGGTCCTGGTAGTTCAGGTCGAACAGAATGCTGGCTTCCTGCTGACTTCCGGCCTCCGGACTGAAGCGGTAGACTTTTGAATTACGGGTGTCGAACCAGCGATCGTAAGCAATCGCGATATCGTCATCTCCCCATTGGATGCCGGCGAAGCGATTTTTGGTGCGAAGGAGACTCCGCCCCTCCCCCGCGTAGGGGTGCTCCAGCTCGAACACTTCATCGCGGTATTCCGCTTCTCGTTCCGGGTCACCGCCATCCAGCGCTTGCACGTAAGTAAGGGTATGGCCGCGGTCCGCCCGCCACTGAATGCTGCGGCGCTCCGTGGTGGTGGACATGAAGCCCTGTGGGAGCACCTCGATCAGTGGTAGCTCGGCTACCGTCTGGACGCGCTGGCCGTCGGAGGTGTAAATCGTCGTGGTGGTTGGAAAGCGGTAATAGGGGACCAGGTAGGAAAAGGGGCGCTCGATGGTTTCCACCAGCAGCCTTTTACCGTCGGGACTGAAGTTAATCCGATCGTACATGGCGGTGGGAAGAAAGTCCCTGACCTTTCCTTCCAGCGAGACCCGCTTAAGCGAGGAGCGCGCCAGTTGCTCGAAGTTCGCCTCGTCGTTCGGGTTGCTGAGCAGGTCCTGGTAGGTGCGGTTCTGCGCCTTCTGCCCGTCGGCCGTGGAAATCGTTGGTCCGGAAGGCACCGCCGTGGCCGCATCGATCAGCGGTTTCCGGTCAGGGGGCAGCATTTTTACCAGCAGCGATTGTCCGTCTTCGGCCCAATTGATCACGTCTCCCATATTGGCGTTCACCCGGGCATCAGTGAGTTTTCGGGCGGTAGCGGACGCCAGGTCGGCTATCCACACCTCCACGCCGCTGTCGGTCGTATTGGTCAGCGCCACCATCGTTTGATCGGGGGACCAGGTGATGTTCGCCAGTCGTGGCTCCCTGGGAAGACCACTTAGCGAGCGCTCCGATCCTGGCTCGTCCTGTACCGCTCGCACCTTTACATCGTTGTAGTAGGTCGTGCGGCTCCCGATATTGGTTACCGGGTCGATGCGAAGTCCACCCAGCCGAAGTTCCTTTCGCGAAAGGTCCGCAATACTTTTGTAGGCATCCCGGTACAGCAGCACCATCCGATTCCGCTCGTGGTCCATCAGGACGGAAGGCGCGCGGGGCACGTCGAAAAGTTCTCTGATCTCTTCGGGCGGTTCCTGGTATTCCAGGGCGATCTGGGCGCGGACGCAGGTGCCGTGCCAACCGGCCGGATAAAAAGCCACGCAACAAAGCAGGGCAATCAGGGTAGGGAAGCGGTTCATGAATTGCTGGTTTACTTGCGTAAGATACCGAAACGGGGTTTACCTTCCGGCTTTGCGCCGCCACCGCATGATTCCCCACTCGGAGGGTGACCAAACCGCGGTGCGTACCCGCATTCGCTTCAGTCCGCGGTTCACCCAGGTGTTGCAGGTAACTACCGCATTGTAGGAGCCGACCGCCTCATAAAACCGGTCGTCATCTCCGTAGCCCGGATGGTCGATGGCCTGTACACTACCATCGGCCGCATAGGCGAAGGTGGCGCGAATAAATTCGTTGAGCCGTTCGATCTGCCAGTCGGTGGCGGGGAGCTCGGCCCAGTCCGCCCCGACCCGTCGGTAGCCGGTCACGTGTACGGCCGTGGAACTGGGCAGGAACATGGCCCGCACGGCGGTACTGGCCTTCAATTGTGCCCAGGTAGGCGTGTCGAGGTAAAATCCCTTATCCCCCCAGCCGAATGCCAGGTAATCGTAGTCGGCCTGTTCCCCGAGTTGATCGAGTAGGGAAGCGGGCAACTGGGCCCGGGGCAGGATGAAGTCCGTGTGTACCCCGTTACTCGAAATGTAGAGCATGTGACGTTCCGCGTTGGATACCGGGTCCGGCCGGGTAGGAATCAGCGAGAGCACTACCGCCAACAGCAGGTAGACGGTCAGTATACCCAGCACGGTCAGCAAGGCCTTGCCGGCGATTCTCAGGAGGCGCAAGGCAGGTCGTGTTTGGCAGGCTGGTACTGTGGCCTAGTGTTCGTCATCGCGTAAGCGTTCGTAATGGGCGCGGTGCTTCCCCGCATCCACCAGGATGCACAGGCCGGCGTTGAGTACCACGAGTGCTACCGTCCCGTAGAGGATCCAGTCCAGGGTGGCCCCACCGCTATATTTGACCATGGCGGCCTCGCCGACCAGACTGACGCCCAGCCCGATCAGACTTACGCCCAGCGGGGCCTTGATCATCCACTGGCGGCGCTGGTAGGCAATATCGTTTGCTGACATGGCGGTGGGGTGAGGTGGGGCTAATGCTAAATGTCTACGATATCGGGCATCTCTGCCTGCTCTTCGTAAGCCAGGATGAGCGCCTCGATCTCGTCGGCGGAAAGGTAATACTTCCGCAAGCGCTTCTTATAATGCATCGGCAGGCTTGCGTGCTCCATGAGGTAGTTTTTCGTTGCAACGATCTCGGCGCCGAAGCCGTGGTTCACCGCGATGGTATCCGCCCGCTGTTCCGCCTTGCGCATATACCGTGACCACAGCGCGTAGCCGAGCCCAAAGGCGATCATGCCCCGCCAGGGTCGGTGGAGGTAATCCACCACGTGGCCCAGTTCGTGGGCAAACCAACCAATTACGACTTCCCGGGGCAGTTCGCGTACCCGGACGTGCTCGGTCACCTCCAGATGGTTGCTGAAGTCGATGCGGTAGTGGCGGGAATGACGCCGAAAAAAGGCGCGGTTAATAACCGGCTGCGCCCGCATCGTGCTATACTTCATGGCAAGTTTGCGCAGGTAGATCGGGCGACCCCGTAATTCGGGATAGGCCTGTAGCGTTTCCGTGAACCAGCGCTGAAGTTTCTTACTGCTCACGTTCTGAAAGTGTAGAATATAGTCGGAACTCATGCCCAGGCCAACGGCATCCTGGCGGGGAGGTTGGGTGCTGGCAGCGAAACCCGTACCGAACATCCCCGCCAACGCCGTGGTTCTACCCCTAGAAGACAAGTGACAGCGGATGCATTGTCAGGTGGCTTCCTCCCTACCCATATTTAAACCCAAACCACTATGCTACGTTACGCCTTGATTTTCTTCGTCATCGCCATCATCGCCGGCCTGTTGGGCTTCGGTGGAATTGGTGGAGCCGCCGCCGGTATCGCTCAGATTCTGTTCTACATTTTTCTGGTCCTACTGGTGATCAGCCTGGTCGCCCGCCTGTTCAACCGCGCATAGGCCAGCCTTCAATTAGATTAGCAGGCCGCGTCCGGGATGACCCGTTCGCGGCCTTTCACATCCTTTCGATTATCCATGAACACATTCTACACGCGGCTTTACGCTACCGCCCTGCTTGCCCTTTTGACGCTTCGTTCCGCCCTGGCCCAGGAGCCCGAGGGGGAGAGTCCCTACAGTTCGTCCACCGTCGATACCCCGGAGGGAAGTAGCTTCCTGGAAGCTAACGGAGTTATCATTATCCTGGCCGTGGTATTTCTTCTTCTGTTCGTATTCCTGTTCGTGCGGGGCCGCCGCCGCGCCTGATCTTAACCATTTTATCCAGCAATATATGTTTGACCAAACCAACTTCGACCAACTCGTCAGCGCCCAACCCAGTCCGGGCGTTACGATTTATATACCGACCTACCGCGCCGGAAAACAGCAGGAGGACCGCATTCGCTTTAAGAATGCCGTCTCCAAAGCCTCGGAAAAACTACAACGGCGCTTCGCGTTCACCGAACCCGAAGCTGAGTCCTTCTTGCGGAAGGCAGCCGACCTAGTCGAAGATCCGGATTTCTGGGGCCGGCAAAGCGACGGCCTCGCGGTATTCGTTTCTGCCAATCACTTCAGCCACTACAGTTGCCCGATCAACTTCGAACCCATGGTATATGCCATGAACGAATTTTACCTGCGGCCACTGATCCCCCTTTTGTCGGAGCAGTCCAAGTTTCATATTCTCGCGCTGAGTCGCGGGGCGGTCAAGATGTATACCGCAACCGAGTATTCGATCGCCGAGGTCGACCTCTCCGGTCTCGTGCCCCAGAATATGGACGCCGCCCTGATGCAGGAAACCCCGAATGCGAACCTAGGGCGCGCCGGTGGAGCCGAAGGTCAGCGCGGCAGCGATAACCAGGTCTACTTCGGCCGCGGCGGCCAGACTGGAGACGAGGTGCCCGACCTGAAGGCGTACTTCGATCGGGTCGATGCCGGCGTCAGCGATTACCTGTGTGATGACAAAGCTCCCCTGCTGCTGGGAGGCGTAGGCGAACTCATCCCGATCTACGAAGAAGCGAATTCCTATACCCACCTGTACACCAACGGACACGTTGCGGGCAACCTGGAGGAAGTGAGCCCCCGAATGCTGCACGAAAAGGCCTGGGAGGTCATCGGTGGCCATTTCCGCGAACAGGCCCTGCGCGACTACAAGCTATACGGCGACAATCTAGCCGCCGGAGAGGCAGGTGCCGACCTGCAAACGGTTATCCCGGCAGCGGTGAACGGACGGATCGCAGCCCTCTGGTTGGACCGGGAAGCACATGCCTACGGGAGCTACGATGCCGAAAACAATGGCGTGACCATCATGACGGATGAAGACAAAAATGCCCGCGAACTCTTCAACCTGGCAGCCGTCCGCGCCCACCAATCCGGGGCCCGGGTATACAATGTGGAGAAGGGCAAACTTCCCGCCGACGCCTCCGGGATGTGTGCCATCTATCGCTATACCGTTGATAGCGACCTCACTAACCTATAATGACAACCCGATGAAACTGAATATCCCACTATACAGCCTACTCTTTTCCGTTACATTTCTCTTCACCGCCTGCGGCGGTTCGGATGTGCGGGAGGGGGAGATCGACCCCGCTGAGGTCGTTAGTGAGTCTCCCGACTACGAAGATATTGATTCCGACCAGGATGGCGAGATCAGCTACGAGGAACAATCAGCCCGCGGCCCCAGTACCGTCAATACCACCAACTATACCGAACGGGGGGATTCCCTGATGCGGGCCGGTGATACCCTGGTTACTCCCCGCTATACGGACGATGAGTACGAACCCGCCTTTTCGACCTCGACCACCAATCCGGCCAATCAGGTCGAGGGGGGGGTGACGCCCGGCAACAACCAGAAGAAACAGTAAGCCGATTGCTGTAAACGTGAAAAGCCGCTGCGAGATCATGTCGCAGCGGCTTTTTCATTACGGTCCAGACCGTTCGCGGAGCCATCCATCGGACTCGAACCGACGACCTATTCATTACGAATGAATTGCTCTACCAACTGAGCTAGGATGGCCTTTGGCCCGCAAAGATATATCTTTGCGGCCGATTATGACCAAGCAGAATGCAGAAATTGCGCGCCGCCGCACCTTCGGGATCGTAGCCCACCCCGATGCCGGCAAAACCACCCTCACCGAGAAGCTCCTCCTCTTCGGCGGCGCCATCCAGGAAGCCGGGGCGGTGAAGAGCAATAAGATCAAGAAAAGCACGACCTCCGACTTTATGGAAATTGAGCGGCAGCGGGGCATCTCGGTGGCGACCAGTGTGATGGCTTTCGACTACGCCGACCGCAAGATCAATATCCTGGACACCCCGGGTCACAAGGACTTCGCCGAGGATACTTACCGCACCCTCACGGCGGTAGACAGCGCCATCGTGGTTATCGACGTAGCGAAGGGCGTGGAGGAACAAACGGAGAAATTGGTGGAGGTCTGCCGAATGCGTAAGACCCCCGTGATCGTCTTCGTTAACAAGATGGACCGCCCCGGAAAGGAAGCCTTCGACCTACTCGATGAGATCGAGCAAAAGCTGCACCTCAAGGTGGTTCCCCTCAGCTGGCCCATCGGCATGGGCGATCGCTTTCAGGGGGTGTATAATCTGTACGAAGAACGCATCGTACTCTTCCGACCGGATAACAAGCAGGGCCGGCCCGAAGAGACCATTGAATTTACCGACCTGGATGACCCCGGTCTCGATGAGCTGGTGGGCGAAGACGCGGCGGCTGAACTGCGGGAGGAGGTCGAAATGATCCGCGCCGTCTATCCCGCCTTCGACCACCCGACCTACCTGCAGGGAAACGTGAGCCCGGTTTTCTTCGGCTCGGCCGTCAATAACTTCGGGGTCAAGGAATTGCTCGACTGCTTCGTTCGTATCGCGCCGCCCCCGCTGCCCCGGCCTACCGAGGAGCGACAGGTCAAACCCGACGAGGAGCAGTTCGCCGGTTTCGTTTTCAAGATCCATGCGAATATGGACCCCCGCCATCGCGATCGCATCGCCTTCATGCGGATTTGCGCGGGCACCTTCGAGCGCAACAACAACTACCTCCACGTTCGCCAGGGCCGGAAGCTGAAATTCGCCAACCCCACCAGCTTCATGGCCGACCGGAAGGAGGTCATCGATGCCGCTTACGCCGGTGACGTGGTCGGCCTCTACGATTCGGGAAACTTTAAGATCGGGGATACGCTGACCGAAGGGGAAGAACTCCATTTCAAAGGCATTCCCAGTTTCAGCCCCGAGCAGTTCCGCCGCGTGATCAATGGCGACCCCATGAAATCCAAGCAGTTGGCCAAGGGCATCGATCAATTGATGGACGAAGGGGTTGCCCAGCTGTTCACCCGCGAGGTCGACCACGCCCAGATCATCGGCACCGTTGGCGCTCTGCAGTTCGATGTCATCAAGTATCGGCTCGAACACGAGTATGGGGCCACGGTACTCTACGAACCGATCAATCTTTTCAGGGCACTCTGGGTCACCTCCGACGATCCCGACGAGCTGCGGGCCTTTGCCGAACGGCGACGGCAACAAATCGCCCTGGATAAGGAGGGCCGAATGGTTTACCTGGCCGATTCCGCCTGGACGTTACAGATGGCTAAAGACGGCCACTCAGCGGTGAAATTTCATGAGACGTCCGAACGTTAGCTCGTCACAGCACCCGGCTGTTAAGCTTCCGTTAAACCGTCAGAATACCCCATAAACGGGTGGTTACTAATCAACCCTGGGTATATTTGTACTGTCTTCCTAGCATTACGCGCACACAAACCAACCGTCTTCTTTTTCTACGCGCGTATTTTCCCCAGCACTAAGGCCGACTTAGCGTTCCGTATCCCGCCTTTCGGGGGCGGCTCTTTACGCTTTTCTATCACGAGCACGCTTCTCCTCTATGAAAAAATCGCTGTCCCTCGCCCTCTCCCTGCTGGCTATCCTGTTGATGAGCACCACCTCGTTCGATATTCAGCGCTACGTTTCGGGCAACTTCACCGCCGCATCGGCCTTTCTCCTCCCTATGGATATGGAACGGGAGGCGGCCACTTCGGAGCTACCCGCTCCGGTAGCGGCTCCCCGCGTTACCGCCCGTCTGCGTGACCATGAATCCACCCAGTTACGCGAAGATCTTAAAGCCGCCATTCTGGCCAACTCGAATTGGGCCAGGCTGTACCGCCAGAAAAAACTCAGTCTTGGTCTGGTCGACCTGGCCGACGAGAACGCCCCCCGCTTCGCCACCCTCAACGGGCAGCACATGATGTACGCCGCCAGTCTCCCCAAGATTGCGGTACTGGCCGCCGCTCACGATGCTATCGAGCGTGGTGAACTGAAGGAAACCGCCGAAATTCGCCAGGACATGCGCTTGATGATCGCCAAGTCCAACAATGCCGCCACCACCCGCATGATCGACCGCATCGGCTTCGAGAACATTGAGCGCACCATGCGCGATCCGAAGCACAAATTGTACGATCCCAATAATGGCGGCGGGCTTTGGGTCGGTAAGCGCTACGCCGCCGGTGGCCGTCGCTATCCTGATCCGATGAAGGGAATTAGCCACGCCGCCACCACCGAACAGGTTTGCCGCTACTTCTACCTGCTGGCCAATGGCGAACTCGTCAGCGAGCGCAGCAGCGAGAAAATGATGGACTACCTGGTCGATCCCGAACTGCACCATAAATTCGTCAATACCCTCGATCGGGTAGCCCCCGATGCGAAGGTTTACCGTAAGTCCGGCTCCTGGAGCGTCTATCACGCCGACTGCGCCCTCGTCCAGGGGCCCGAGCGCAATTACATCATGACCGCCCTCGTAGAAGACCCGGCCGGCGAACAGATCATTCGCGAACTGGGAGCCGTCATGGATCGGATCGTTCGCCGGGGCTAGGTTCGCGACAGCCGGCACAGTAACCCGCCACCGTCGCATTCACCGAAACCGAACGGTAACCCGTAGGCAGTTGAAGTTCCAATGGAGTGGGCAGACATTCGACGCGCTCACAGTCGAGACAGCGAAAGTGGAGGTGATCGTGGGTATGCCGTCCTCCTTCACAGTCCGTGCACGGGGCGAAGTATTGCCGCCCATCGTCACCCACGATGCGGTGTACCAGTCCATCTTGCTCAAAGCGGTTCAGGATACGGTAAATGGTCGAGCGGTCGATCCGTTGCTCGCACAGGCGGTCCTCAATCATTTCCCGGCTCAGGGCGTGCCCCGGGTCCTTGAGTAGGTGGAGTACGGCCTTCTGCGTCTGGGTGTTGCGGCGCTGCATATCGACTTTTTCTTAATGCAATATAGTTGCATCAAGTCAAAACTCCCGTACCTTTAGCGCAAACCACCAAGAACCGACGGATATGCGTTTACTACCCAGCCTGCTTTTTGCCATGCTCGTGCTCTTCACCCTGGGCTGTGAAGATGATGATGACCCGGTCATCGAGAACCCCGAAGAAGTGATCACCAACATTACGCTGACCCTTACTCCCTCCGGTGGCGGAGGTGGTGGTGCTCCGGTAATTCTGGCCTTTTCCGACCCCGACGGGGATGGCGGTACCGACCCCACCCTGCTCGTCAGTGGTCCCCTGGCGGCAAATGCGACCTACTCGGGTAGCCTTACCCTCACGAATGCTTCCAACCCCAGCGCGGTAGAGGACATCACGGCCGAAGTGCGGGCCGAGGATGAGGAGCACCAGGCCTTTTATATCGTTGGCGGCGGCGCTAACCTGACCGCTACCTACACGGGTACGCCCGATGCCAACGGCGATCCCGTAGGACTGGAGACCGAGATGACCACGGGCGCGGCCAGTTCGGGTACCCTGCGTATCGTTTTGTTACACGAACCCAATAAGGGGGCTTCCGGCCTCAACATCGGCAATCCCGACCCCGCTGGCGGCGAATCGGACGTTGACATCCGTTTCGATATCACCATTCAGTAGCATTGCGGATACTTCTTTGTTCTGCTCTCTTAGCCGGGCTGTGGTCGCCCTTCCTTCTGGCTCAGCAGGATTGTGCGCTCACGCTTCGTGGCTACCTGATCGGGGAGCATGACGGGGAACCCCTCGCTTACGCCAGTATTTACTCCGAAACGGCACTGCGGGGTACTCAGGCGGATAGCCTCGGCTATTTCCAACTGGATGGTTTGTGCGACGGAGCGCAGGTGGTGAGGTTCAGCCACATCGGCTGCGATCCCCGCCAATTGGTTGTCGACCTACGCGGGGACTCCCTGGTGACGGTCCGGCTGCACCACCACGATAATTTTGTGGAAACGGTGACCGTAGCCGCCTCGGTGCTGGCTTCCTACGATCAGGCGCTTGACGGTCGGGCCACCCAGCAACTCGGGGAGGTCATGGAACGGATAGCGGGGGTGAGCACCCTACGTACGGGTTCCGCCGCCACGAAGCCCGTCTACGATGGGGCCTTCGGGAACCGGCTTAGTATTCAGAACAACGGGATCGCCCAGAGCGGACAGCAGTGGGGTAACGATCATGCACCCGAGATCGACTCCTGGGTGGCGGCATACGTGCGCGTCATCGAGGGGGTGGAAGCCCTGCGGTACGCCGGCCCCACGGTTGCGGCGACCGTCCTGGTGGAGCCGGCGGCCCTGCAGCCCGAAACGGTCGGCGGTGGAAAGGTTGCTTACGGCCTGCAAAGCAACGGTTGGGGGCATACGCTCAATGCCCGCCTCACCGGAACAACGGGTCGTAATGCCTACCGCCTGAGCGCGACGGGCAAGCGAAGCGGCGATCTGCGTGCACCGGGCTACTACCTGAGAAACACCGGGCGGCAAGAGGCGAATGCGGCCCTGCAATTTGCCCGCTTTCACGGTGAACGGTGGACCAGCCGCCTTTACTACAGTCTGTTCACGGCCAATATCGGAGTCCTGCGGGGAAGTCACATCGGGAATCTCAGCGACCTCCGGCGAGCCATCGGCCGGGAGACGCCCTTTTTCACCGAGCCCGATTTCTCCTACGGTATTGCCGCTCCCCGCCAGCAGGTGGCTCACCATCTGCTGAAACTGGAAACGGAATTTCGCCCGAACGTCAGTAACCGGTACTGGGTCAAATACGGCGGCCAGCTCAACGACCGCCGGGAGTTCGATGTTCGCCGCGCCGGCGACGGGGATACCCGCCCGGCACTTGACCTCCTGCAGTGGGATCACCAGGGTGAATTCGGCTACCACCGCGAATTGGGCCGTGACCGCCACCTCGACGCCCTTCTTCAGGGCGGCTTCACGGATACGGAAAACCAGGCGGGTACCGGCGTTCTGCCCTTGTTACCGGACCACGAAGCGATCCGCCTGAGTGCATACACGGCATACCACCATGAGGGTGACGGGTGGCAGTACCATGCCGGGCTGCGGGCCGACTACCGCGGCTATGACGTGCGGGCCATTTCCCGCGATCTACCCCGGCGGGTGGCGCGTTTCGACCATACCTTCCTGACGGTGGGGGCCAGCATTGAGGGCCGCTACCGGCTGAGCGACCGCCTCAGCCTGTCCGGGGGACTGACCTACCGACAGCGCGCCCCCGAAGTCAATGAATTGCACGCATTCGGTCTACACCAGGGCGTGAGTGGGATCGAGGAAGGGGATACCTCCCTCCTGCCCGAACGATCCCTCAAATTGCGATTGGGGACGCTCTACGCCACCGATCGCCATAGCCTGAGCCTGGATGGTTTTGTCCAGCCCGTGAGCGATTATATTTTTCTACAGCCCCAGTCCGAATTCCGCCTCACTATCCGGGGGGCATTCCCGGTTTTTCTTTACCGGGCCGGCGATGCGCTGTTATATGGTCTGCGGGCACACTGGCGCTACCGGCCCGACCCGGCTTTGGAGCTCAATCTGCGCTTGGCGGTAGTCAGGGGCCGCAACCGCAGCGAAGGCCGTCCGCTGATCTACGTGCCGGCGGATAACCTGCGGGCCGACCTGGCCTACCACCCGGGACGGCCCGAACAGGGCTGGACGCTCCGCGCCGAAAGCTACACGAGTGCCCGCCAGCGCCGTCTCGACCCGGAACAAGACTTTCTGGCCCCACCCCCCGGCTATACCCTGATCGATCTGGCCGTGGAAAAACTGATCGTGTTCGGCCCGTCGTCCGGCCGGAAGAGTTTGCACCTGCGCGCCGCCGCCCGCAATCTTTTCGACGTCGTCTACCGGGACTACCTCGATCGCCAGCGGTATTTTGCGGATGCACCCGGCCGAAGCCTGGATTTTCGAATCACCTATAGTTGGTAAACTGCTGGCTAAGCCGTACTTTTGCGCCCTGAATACGAAGAAAAATTAAGCATGGCAAACCATAAATCAGCCAAAAAGCGGGTACGGCAGGACGCGAGGAAGCGGCTGCACAATCGCTACTACAAAAAATCGGCCCGCACGGCTATCCGTAAACTTCGCGATCTGGAGGACCGCAGCGAGGCCGAAAAGCAGCTGCCCAAGTTGTTCAGTATGATCGATCGCCTCGCTAAGCGCAACCTTTGGCACGCGAATAAAGCCGCCAATTTGAAGTCGGGTTTGTCGCAGCACGTCAATAGCCTCGGCTAGCGATTCGGACCGGCTTTAACTAGCTCAAAAGATAAGCCCCATCCGGAGAAATCAGGATGGGGCTTGCGTTTTTTGGGTGAGGGGAGATTACCGCCGCCGCCTGCGTCCACGGCTACGGTTGGATGAACTGCGATTCCCGCCACCGCCGCCGCCACTGCTGCTTTTTTTCTTTTTCTTTTTCCTCCGGTTCCCGGTATCCTGACTGGGCTGATTGCTTGAAGGGGTGCCGATCTTAGCGTCGGGTGGTAGCACGAGCACCTTATCGGAGAGCTCGTACAGGTCCTTGCGGATCATATCTTCGTTGTAGAACTTGCCGTCCCGCCAGTCACTCAGAGCCACCTTCATGTAGTAGGCCGCCGTGTAGGTAACGAGGTCGCGCTCGGGGCCGTCCTCCATCTTCTTTCCTTCCTCGATCAGGGCGAGTACGTTGCGCCCGTAGTGCAACATCCGCTTATTGGTATCGGGGTAGGGCAGGGGCTCGGGGCTGACACCCTCTGGGTCCGGGGTAGCGTTGATTCCTTCCGGGACGGCCACGTTAATTTCCCCGCCGGCAATCCGGAAGGCGTGTTTCCAGAGGCGTTCCTCGTAGTTCTCCTGCTGCTTCACCGAGGGTTGCATCTGCAACATGAGTTTGATGACGCGTTCCACGAAGGCCTGCCGTTCGTTGAGGTCGGCGATGTCATTGGCTTTCTGCAGCAACTCCTGTACGGTGCGCCCGTACTCACTGTAGATCAGCTCCTGGTTACTGGTGTTGTATTCGATGTCCCATTCCATGGGGTATAGTCAATTTACGGCCGGGGCGGCACCGCTATTCCACGGTGACCGATTTGGCCAGGTTTCGGGGCTGGTCCACGTTGCGACCGAGTTCGACGGCGATGTGGTAGCTCAATAGTTGTTGGGGGATGACGGAGAGCAGGGGAACCAGCGGCTCTTCCGTCGTCGGGATTTTGATGACGTGGTGGGCCATTTTGCTGATGGCCGTCTCGCCTTCGTTGACGATGGCGATCACCCGACCTTTGCGGGCCAGTACTTCCTGCACATTGCTGACGATCTTTTCGTAGGCGGAGGGGTTAGTGGCCGTGACGATAACCGGCATGGTCTCATCGATCAGGGCAATGGGACCGTGCTTCATCTCCGCGGCGGGGTACCCTTCGGCGTGGACGTAGCTGATTTCTTTAAGCTTCAGAGCCCCCTCCAGGGCGACGGGGAAGTTATACCCGCGGCCCAGGTAAAGGGCATTGTGGTGGTGCTTGATCTCCTTGGCGATGTAACGAATGTGCTCGTCGGACTTCAGGCATTCCTCCACCTTGCCGGGGATGCGTTCGAGTTCCGCGGCCAGCTTCTGGAACGTCGTGCTGCTGATGGTGCTCAGTTTCTGGGCCAGACTCAGGGCGAGCAGCGTCAGTACCGTAACCTGACCGGTGAAGGCCTTCGTACTGGCCACGCCGATTTCGGGACCGGCGTGAATGTAGCTGCCGGCGTCGGTCAGGCGGGCAATGCTGCTACCGACGGCGTTCACGATGCCGTAGATCATGGCTCCTTTCTTCTTCGCCAGTTCCAGGGCCGCCAGGGTATCGGCGGTTTCTCCGCTCTGGCTCAGGGCGATCACGATATCGCGTTCACTCAGGATGGGATTGCGGTAGCGGAACTCACTGGCGTACTCCACTTCCACGGGGATACGGGCTAGGTCCTCGATCAGGTACTCTCCGATGAGCCCCGAATGGTAGCTGGTTCCGCAGGCGACGATGATGATCCGGTTGGCCCGGACGAATCGGTTGGCGTATTCTTCCACTCCCCGCAGCGTTACGCGGTTCTCCTTGCTGTTGATCCGCCCGCGCATGGCGTCGAAGATCGTGGTCGGTTGCTCGTAGATTTCCTTGAGCATGAAATGATCGTAGCCGTTCTTTTCCAGGGCTTCGATCTGCATATCGAGTTCCTGGATGAAGGGCGGCTGGTCCTCGTTGTCCATGTTCTTGATCGTCAGACCCTCCTCCAGGGTGATCGTGGCGATTTGATCGTCGTCAAGGTAGACGACCCGGCGGGTGCTATCCAGGAAGGGGGAGGCATCCGATCCGATGAAATATTCGTCCTCTCCGATGCCGACGACCAGGGGGCTGGCCTTGCGGGCCCCGACGAGGACGTTCGGGTTGCGGCTATCGACCACGGCAATGGCGTAGGCCCCCTCCACCCGATTCAGGGCCAGACGTACCGCTTCTTCCAGCGCCAGATCGCCGTCATCCTGTATTTGCTCGATCAGGTGTACGAGTACTTCGGTGTCCGTGGCACTATCAAAGGTATGACCCTCGGCAATCAGGGCGTTCTTAAGCACCGCGTAGTTCTCGATGATGCCATTGTGGACCAGCGCGAGCCGACCGTTTCCCCCGGTGTGGGGGTGGGCATTGACGTCGTTGGGTTCCCCGTGGGTGGCCCAGCGGGTATGGCCGATACCGACCGTTCCGGTGGTATCGTTATTCTCGATCTCGTCGCGGAGGGCTGAAACTTTACCCTTCTTCTTCCAGACGGAAAGGGTATTGCTAAGAATGGCAATCCCGGCACTGTCGTAGCCGCGATACTCCAGGCGTTCGAGGCCTTTAATGATGAGTTCGTCGGCTTGGCGTTGGCCGATATAACCTACAATACCACACATGGGCAGAATCTTTTGCGAAGGGATAGGGTTGTAACACGTCTCCTAAAGGAGAGACCATAGGTGCTAACGTGCTTAGGCGATCTAGGTTGTATGCCTTAGTTGAGGTCCGTAAAGGTAAGACTTATTTTGGCCGGCTGTTCGGCGGCGGCCGGTCCGTTGAGGAAGGCGCGGTTTGGCCGAAATTCACCCCGCAGTAATGAAGTCGGGGTCACCCGCAGGTACATGCGCGGAGGAACGGTTCCGTCGAGAATGCGTTGCATGTGAATGGAGAATGCGGGGTCATAGGTCTGGTCCGCATCGATACCGCCCCCGAGGAAGAATTGAGTTACCGCCGTCGAAGCTCCGACCCGCAGTAGCTCGCTGCGGTCACCGATGGGTGAGAGTGCACTGCCGGGGGTTTCGCGGTACCAGAGTTCAAGGCGGGTAGGGGGTGGGAAGGTGCCGTAGTCCACGCCATCGACCTCGGCCACCGTAATGGATAACTCGGCGCGGTTGATCACCCGATCCCTGAAGGCGGACAAGTCACCCAGGCTGATTTCCGTAAGCAGCCCACCCTGACCGGCGACGGCTGCGAGCTCATTGTCCACGCCATCGTCCAGTAAGGTTTGTACCAGCGACCCCGAAAAATCGTATTCGTAGCGAGGTAAGGCCTGTAGCAGGCCAATCCGATACAGCCGCGGCTCCCCTTCGGCATTGGAATAGTATACATTAAAGCCGTTGTAAACGGTGTCCACCTCCCTGGACGCGTTGGGCAACAAGGCAACCAACGCATCGCTGGGTCCGGTCGGTCGCAGGTACACTCCCGCAAAGCGCTCCCGGAACAGGCTGTCGCGGGAAAAGGCCGATGCCGGCAGGTCGTTGATGGACTGGGCGAAGGCATCGGTAAACCGAATGCGGAGGTGGGGCCTGCGTAATTCCCCGCCGAAAATGGCCGTGTCGCCGACCAGAATAGGCGCTTCCGTCAGTTCAATCTGTGCACTCTCCGCTAATTCAACCGTACCGGTCGGCAACTCGACGGTGCTGAAGTAGTCCTGAAGGAAGGAAACGGAATCCCGGATTTGCCGGAGAGAAATGGGAAAGTTTCTTCCGGGACCGTAAAATCCCCGGGCCGTATCGATGGGGATCAACAGAACGACCGAATCGACGGTGTTCTCCGCGCTTTCGGCGAAGGGCGCCGGAATGGGCAGGCGGGTAGACCCGTCTTGGGGCAGGAGTGGCGTGAGGTAAACCGATTGGCGGACCAGACCGAAGTTCGGGTCCTCGACCTCACCGAAAGTGAAGCGAGTAGGCAGCTGAAACTGGGTGCCGCTGAAGGTGAATAGGCTGTCGGCCCGCACCACCCGTGTGGTGAAGGGAAAGTCCACCGACTGCCCGACGGAAGCTCGATCGGCGTCCAGGAGATCGGAACCGACCGTAATTGGCTCCGTACAGGCCGATAGAACGAGGAAAAGAAGGAAAAACAGGGAGCAGCTAGCTTTCATACGCGGTTTTGACGTAGGGGGTCGGAAACGTAAGCGAGCCCTCTTCCCACTGCGGAAGGAGGACTCGCTCGCTAGATGATAGAGACGGAGTTGGCCAAAAGGGTTGGTTACTTCTCCACTTCGGCCGCCAGTAGCTCACGGTAGAACTCCACGCTGGCCTTCGGGGCTTCCTCCCCCTGTACGTTCAGTTTGGGAATGTCGGCATCCGCGAGGGCTACGGCCAGCGGTTCGCTGAGCTCTTCGCTGCCCTGGATCACGGCATCGCTATACTTGATGGCTCCCCGGTGCAGGGCGGGTTTGCCATCCTCGAGGTAGGGCTCCAGGTCATCTTCACTCAGGGCGTTGATGCTGGCCTTCATCGCAAAATCTTCGGAGATGTGGTGCTCCGGGCCGCTCTCGTACAGGCTGTATACGATCTTGCTGTTCTTGAACAGCGGCTCATTCTGGTAGGCCGTGCGCAGGTAGAAAGGGATCAGGCTCGTCATCCAGCCGTGAACGTGAATAATGTCGGGCGGCCAGCCGAACTTGCGGACCGTCTCAAGAACGCCCTTGCAGAAAAAAACGGCACGGTCGGCATTGTCCTCGAAGGGCTCACCCTTTTTATCGACGTGGACGAACTTACGTTTGAAGAAGTCCTCGTTGTCCAGAAAGTACACCTGCATACGAACCCCCTTATCGGGCAGGCTGGCGACCTTAATGATGAGCGGGTAGTCGTCGTCGTCGACGATGATGTTCATGCCCGACAGGCGGACCACCTCGTGCAGGCGGTGGCGGCGCTCGTTGATGGTGCCGTAGCGCGGCATGAGCACGCGAATCTCCATTTGATTCTTCTGTAAGTAGGGGGCCAGGGCGCGGACGGTGGTGGCGATCTCGGTCAGCTCCGTGTAAGGGTCCATTTCCTGGGTGACAATCAGTACCTTAGTCTTACTCATATTGTTGGATCGCGTTTCGGTGATGAGCGGCGGGCGGCCCCCGTCTCGCTCCTGGGGGGGCAAAGTTACACAAATTTGCCCACACCCCCTATCTTCGCCGCCCGTTAGCGGGGGCTGCCCCCGGACAAACGCGCTCCGGATTGATCATTTTTACCCAGGCCACCGACCTCAGAATCCACCTTGACGGGCAACGCCGCGAAGGTCGAACGATCGGCTTGGTACCCACCATGGGTGCCCTGCATGGTGGCCACGCCGCCCTGCTATCCGCCAGTAAGGCCATCTGTGATTTTACGGTCGCTAGCGTTTTCGTCAACCCCACTCAGTTCGATGATTCCGGTGATCTGGAGGCTTACCCCCGCACACCACATTCCGACGAGCAGCTACTGCGCAACGCAGGCTGCGATTGCCTCTATCGCCCGGAGATCGATGACATTTATCCCGACCCCACGGCAACGGACCCGACCAGTAGCCTGGACTTCGGTCCCCTAACCTCTGTACTGGAAGGAGCCTACCGCCCGGGCCACTTCGCCGGCGTCGCCCAGGTGGTGTACCGGCTACTGGATAGGGTACGGCCCCACCGATTGTTCCTGGGGCAGAAAGATTACCAGCAGGTGGCCGTCATCCGCAAACTTATCGAGCTGCTCCAACTCGACGTGGAAGTCGATACCGTAGCCACCATCCGGGAGGCCGACGGCTTAGCCCTCAGCAGTCGCAACCGGCGACTGACTCCTGCGGATCGCCGGACCGCCGGACATATCAATTGTCATTTGGCGGCGGCCGCGGCCGGTATCCGCGTCGGCTGGCCCGCCCGTGAAATGGAGCGGCTGGCGTTCAAGGCCCTGTCCCGCCTCCCCGGGGCGGAAGTGGAATACGTATCCGTGGCGGACGGCCGGACCTTGCAACCGTATATAGACGGGGATTCTGCCGGGGAAATCGTCGTGCTGACGGCCGTCCGCATCGGTGGGGTCCGCCTCATCGACAACCGCATCGTCCGGCGGGCCAACCCTAGTCCGTGACCCTGCGTTTGCTCACCAGTTTACTTGCCTTAACCGATTCTCGATTATGCTCATCCAACGCTTTAAGGGGAAAATTCACCGGGCCACCGTCACCGAGGCTAACCTCAACTACGTCGGTAGCATCACCATCGATGGCCTACTACTCGACGCGGCCGGTATCCTGGAGGGGGAGAAGGTGCAGATTGTTAACAATAACAACGGGGAGCGCCTCGAAACCTACACCATTCGCGGGGAAGCGGGCAGCGGGATCATATGTCTCAACGGGGCGGCGGCGCGCAGGTGCCAGGTTGGCGACGTAGTGATCATCATCGCCTACGGATATATGACCGAGGAAGAGGCGCGGGGGTTCGAGCCGAAGGTGGTGTTTGCGGGAGAGGGGAACGCGATTTGAAACTTTAACACTTTGTCACCTGCCTTTGTAAAACAGTCCCCTCCTTAGGTTCGTTTACCCGACGAACTACGCTTACGACCCCGGTTGTGTTTTCATCGTTTTTAAAACCAACCGACATGAAGTCATTTCTTTCACTCCTGCTGATACTCGGTATCGGCACCCTCCAGTCGGGCTTGCACGCCCAGGAGGAGATGACGGCCGACCCCTCCCTCGGGGAAGCCGTTTCCCAACACGACCAGACGACCACTCTTGCCACCGCCCTGGAAGCGGCCGGTCTGCTGGCTACCCTCGACCAGGATGGCAGCTTCATCCTGATGGCGCCTACCGACGAAGCCTTCGCGGCCCTGCCGGAGGGAGTCCTCGATGCCCTATTGCTGCCCGAAAATGGCGATGCCCTCACCAGTTTGCTTCAGTACCACCTGGTGGATAGCTCCGATGGCGAGTCCACTCAGGCCATGACCACCGTGCTTGAAGAGGGAACGGTGACCGTCGGGGAGAACCTGACGGCCCGCAACGGGGTGGTATACCTCATCGATCAGGTGCTCGTTCCGGACGGATTCGACCTGATGGGGCTGGTCGAATAACCGCTAATTATGTAGCCTGCCGGAATCGGCACTTTTTGAGGCCCCGCATGTACGCATGCGGGGCCTATCTTTGTCGCCCCCAATGATACCCAGATGAAAATAGCCGTAGTGGGCGCCACCGGCCTCGTCGGCGGCGTCATGTTCGACGTACTGGAAGAGCACGACTTTCCCATTGATGAACTGGTCCCCGTAGCTTCCGAGCGATCGGTGGGAAAGACGGTCCATTTTCGGGGTAGGCCCCATACCGTGCGGTCCCTTCAAACAGCCGTAGAGGCCGATTGTGATATCGCCATCTTTTCGGCCGGCGGGGAAACCAGCAAGACCTGGGCACCCCGGTTTGCCGAGCGAGGTACGACGGTGATCGACAATAGTAGCGCCTGGCGAATGGATCCGACCAAAAAGCTGATCGTTCCCGAAGTGAACGCGGACACGCTGACGGCCGCAGACCGCATCATCGCCAATCCCAATTGCTCGACCATCCAGATGGTAGTGGGCCTGTCTCCCCTTCACCGGGCCTTCGGGATCAAACGGCTGGTCATTTCGACCTACCAATCCTTCACGGGCACGGGGGTCAAAGCGGTAAGGCAGTACGCCGCCGAGCGCGAGGGCCGCGAAGTCAAGCAACCGGCCTATCCCCATCCCATCTTCGAGAATTGCCTGCCCCACTGCGACGTTTTCCTGGAGAATGCCTACACCCGGGAAGAGATGAAACTCGTACACGAAACGCGCAAAATCCTCGCTGCGCCTGACCTGGCCATCACGGCAACCGCCGTCCGGGTCCCGGTAAACGGCGGACATAGCGAAAGCATCAACGTAGAATTCGAGCGCCCCTTCACCCTGGAGGGAATCCGGGCCGAACTGGCTCGGGTGCCCGGGCTGATCATCCAGGATGATCCAGCTCGAAACAGCTATCCCATGCCGTTGCTGGCCAAGAACCGCGACGAGGTATTCGTGGGCAGGTTACGGCGGGATGAGAGTATTGCTAACGGACTCAATATGTGGGTCGTGGCCGATAACCTGCGCAAGGGAGCGGCCACCAATGCCGTACAGATTGCCGAGTACCTGGTGGAAAACCAACTGGTGGCTCACACTTTTAGTTAATTTGCGCCATGCGAAACCGAATTGCCGTCTGGGGGCGTGACGCCCAGGAAAAACGGGTACTGATCACGATTGAATTGCAGGTTAGCGAGAATATCGTCCGCATCGAAACCTTTCCCGAGAAGTTGGTCACGGACGAGGTGTATAAGGCTTTCATGGACCAGTGGCGCAAGGGCAGGGAAGCCGATCTGCCGGAACCGGATCGGGTCATAGCCCGGGAACTCAGCGTGACCGGTAGCCTACTTCCCGATGACCTGAAGGCGGAAAGCACGGATATGATCCTCCGGGCTCAGACGGAATGGCACTTCCACGTCCTTAGCGAGAAACTAGCGCAGACCTACCGCAGCGAACTGGCCGAAATCGAGGACCGCATCGAACGGGCCGAAGCGTATAGCGGCGAGCTCTGGAACCAGGCCAAAACCTTCTGGCAAAAGGTTCAGAGCCAGTTACAGGACAAAACCTTACTCAGGGAGCAGGGGAACGAACTGCGGAAGCGCTCCGATGCCGTTTTTGCCAAACTGAAAGAAATGCGGCAGGCGGTCAATGCCCAGTATGAGGTCGAATCCGCCAAGCAAAAAGAGAACTTCTCCCAACTGTTGGCTGACCTCGAAGTCCGGATCGGAGAAGGCACCCACCTGAACAAGGTCTTTCAGGAACTCCGCGACGTACAGCGCAAATTCCATAACGTAAAATTTACCAAGCAGGATCGCGACAGCGTTTACGCCCGCATCGATGCGGCTTTCAAAGCCGTCAAACAAAAACGAGGGCAAGGCGGGGATAGCTTACCCGACGGCGGCCAGTCACGACACGAGGCACGCTACCAAGGCCTGCTGAAGGCCATGCAGCGGATGGAAAAGAGCATCAAGCGGGATGAAGACGACCTCAAGTTCGAGCGTCGCCGTATCGAGCGTACCGACGGCCAACTGGAATCCCAAATCAGGCAGGCCAAGATCGTCATGATCGAAAGCCGGGTCGGTAGCAAGCGGGATAAGCTGACCGATATGGAGAAGACCAAGGCCATGCTGGAAAAGCGGATCGAGAAGGATAAAAAACGGGCCGAAAAACAGGCTCGGAAACAAGCTGAGCGACAGGCAAAGGAGGCCGCACGAGCCAAGATTGCCGCTCAGATCAGCACCCCAAAACCGCCCGCCGCACAACATAAATTAGCAGGCCGAACCGACTCGCATAATGTGATTGCCACCCTGGTTGCATTCAGTCAAACAGTCAACTATACTCCTCCAACGACTACAACACCTGCGCCTGACGCCCCTTCAAGAACCCCCGCGCCAAGTCTTATCGAGGAGGCGGCCACTCGAGTGGACGAAGCGGTCGACGTGGTCGAGCACAGAATTCAACAGGTTATCGATACGGTGAAAGCCGGCGCCGATGTACTGACGGAGGAAGAATAGACGGACGAACCAAGCTCGCTCACTGCGTACGGCGCATAAAGCGGTCTACCCCTTTTATTTTAGAACTCAAATAGCGTCCCCTCCTGACCCGGAGGCGCTGCTCCGATATGGTGGTAGGCTTTCTCCGTAGCCTGCCGCCCCCGCGGGGTACGCATCAGGTAGCCCTCCATAATGAGGAAGGGTTCGTGTACCTCCTCGATGGTGCCAGTTTCCTCCCCGACCGCGGTGGCGATAGTAGAAACCCCCACCGGCCCCCCCTTGAACTTGTGGATGATGGCATTCAGGATCTTATTGTCCATCTCGTCCAGACCGCCCTCGTCTACGTTGAGCGCACTCAAGCCAAAATTAGCGATCCCCTGGTCGATCGTACCGTTGCCCTTCACCTGGGCAAAGTCCCGGATCCGGCGGAGTAGCGCATTAGCGATACGGGGAGTACCCCGACTACGGCGCGCAATTTCCTGAGCGCCCTCCTTGGTAATGGGCACTTTCATAATTTCACAAGACCGCTCGATGATGCGGACCAGCGTCAGTACGTCGTAGTAGTCCAGTAAGCAGTTTATACCGAAACGGGCACGCATCGGGGCGGTAAGTAGACCCATCCGCGTAGTGGCACCGACCAGGGTGAAGGGGTTGAGGTTGATCTGTACCGAACGGGCATTCGGACCGCTGTCGATCATGATGTCGATCCGGTAATCCTCCATGGCGGAGTAGAGGTACTCCTCCACGACATTGTTCAGCCGGTGTATTTCGTCGATGAATAGCACGTCCCCCTCGTTGAGGTTGGTCAGCAAACCAGCCAGGTCGCCGGGCTTTTCCAATACCGGGCCGCTGGTGAGCTTCAATTCCGCCCCCAGCTCATTGGCGATGATGTGACTCAGGGTCGTCTTGCCGAGACCCGGAGGGCCATGCAGCAGTACGTGATCCAGGGAATCGCCCCGTTGAACGGCGGCCTGAATGAATATCTTCAGGTTTTCGACGATCTTGGGCTGGCCGCTGAACTCCTGTAGGCTGTCTGGCCGCAGGGCCCGTTCCATAGCGCCATCCTCGACGCTAAGCCGATCGGCGGAGGGGTTTAGATGCGTATTCATACGCCCACAAGATACAACAAATTGTGGGAAAAAATTAGATCAGTTCATCTTCAATCATGAGTAAAGGAATTATGGGGATTAGACAAATCGGCCATATCCTTTTGCGGGTTGCAGGGGTATCCTCCTTTCGGTTTACAATAACTGGTAAATCAGTAGGGAGACAAAGGACAGAAAACAGGTAAACGTTCCGCGCGAAATAAGTGAAGCTGATGATTCAATTCTGCCTAGTAACTTGATTACTAGTGGGTTAAGTAATCGTCATGTTTCATTCTGTTGGTACGATTAATTGTATGGGGAGCAGTCTGCCGTGGAATTTTTGTCATCACCGTGACCAAAAAAACGAAAGGCCAGCCTGAATGAACAGGCTGACCTTCGCGTCGTGGTCGGGATGACTGGATTCGAACCAGCGGCCCCACGCCCCCCAGGCGTGTGCGCTACCGGGCTGCGCCACATCCCGAACTCTTCTTTCGGGTGGTCGATACTGGATTCGAACCAGTGACCTCTGCAATGTCAATGCAACGCTCTAAACCAACTGAGCTAATCGACCGATAACATTTAACAGGCTGCAAATATACGACCGCCCCCCGGAGTGCAAAAGTTTACCCCTACAATTTTACCTACCCGCCTGAATCGGGCTAGGCTTGAGCGGTGGGGGTGAAGGTGGTGGGAGGGAATTGCGGGCCGCCGCCGCCCGATCCTCCGGCCTGGATCGCTCCGAACTGCCGCTCGTATTTCTGCACGTTGTCGGCGAGGGCCGAGAGCAGACGCTTAGCGTGCTCCGGCGTTACGATGATGCGGCTTTTTACTTTGGCCTTGGGGGCATTGGGCACGATGCGCACGAAGTCCACGACGAACTCCGAACTGGAGTGGGTGATGATGGCCAGATTGGCGTACACTCCCTCCGCGATCTCTTCCGGCAGGTCGATACTCAATTGGTTAGCCGGAGCGGCTTGTTGCTTCTTCTTGTCGTCAGCCATGGCTATTTCTTGCTTTTGCGTTTGGCGGGGGCCTTCTTTTTCGGCTTGGCCTTTGCTTTCGTCTTCGCTTTAAATGCGTTGGGTACCTGCTCGGTCACGATGGCCTTGACTTCCTCTATCGATAAGGCAGCCGCTTGTTCCCGACTCATCTTTTTGCCATCAATCGTAGGCAGTTTGATGGATTTCTTCCGGAACCGGATGAAGGGCCCCCAACGACCCTGCTCTACGTCGATCTTGTCTTCCTCGAAGCGCTGAATGTAGCGGTTGGCCTCCTTTTCTTCCTTTACCTGGATCAGCTCGGTCATCTCGTCCTTGGTCAGACGGTCAGGATTATACCGCTTGGGGATGTTGACGAACATGCCATTCCACTTTAGGAAAGGACCGAAGCGTCCGGCACCCTGGGTAACGGGCTGGCCCTTATAAGTCATCACCGGCTCGTCGGCCTTCTTCTTGGCGGCGACCAATTCCTTGGCGTCCGATAGGGTAGTGGAGTGTGGATCATCCCCCTTGGGCAGGCTGATGAAGGCTTCCCCCCAGCGGATGTAGGGACCGAAGCGCCCGATCCCCACCGCCGTTTCCTTCCCGTCGATCTCACCCAGTACCTTAGGGAGATCGAAGAGGGGTAGCGCATGTTCCAACTCGATCTCCTCCATGCTCATGCCCTGGGGCAGGTTCGCATAGCGTGGCTTCTCGTCGGGCACCAACTCATCCGGGGCACCCAATTGGATCACGGGGCCATTGCGGCTCAGTCGCACCAGTACCGTTTTGCCAGTGGCCGGATCGGTACCGAGGATGCGTTCTCCCGTTACCCGGTCGGCGCTCTCGGTCGTCTCTTCTACGGTTTCGTGGAAGGGATGGTAAAAGTCCTGTAGCATTTGCGTCCAGGTGACCTTTCCGTCGGCAACCTCGTCGAATTTATCCTCGATGTCGGCCGTGAACTCGTAGGTCATCACGTCCTCGAAGTGCTCATCCAGAAAATCGCTCACCGCCATGCCAATGTCGGTAGCGAAAAGGCGGTTCTTTACGGTACCGGTGATTTCGGTCTTGCGTTCCGCTTCGATCTTTCCGTCCCTCAGGGTCAGTACATCGTAGGCCCGTTCCTCCCCATCGCGATTCTCCCGCGTCACGTAGCCCCGCTTGGGGTCCATGATCTTAGATACAGTGGGGGCGTAGGTGGAAGGCCGGCCGATGCCTAGTTCTTCCAGCTTTTTGACCAGCGAAGCCTCGGTGTAGCGGACCGGCGGACGGGTGAAGCGCTGGGTGGCGGTCATTTCCCGTAGGGGGAGCAGTTGACCTTTCTCCAGCGGTGGCAGGATGCCGTCCGTGGTTTCATCCTCCTCGTCATCATCGTTACTTTCGATGTAGAGCTTGAGGAATCCATCAAACTTAAGCACCTCGCCCTGGGCGCGTAGCCGGGCATCCGGGGCCTTATCGATAGCGATATGGACGGTCGTCTTCTCCAGTTCGGCATCGGCCATCTGGCTGGCTACGGTACGCTTCCAAATCAATTCGTAAAGCCGCTGCTCGTCGCGGTCGCCCTGATTGATGGTATGCCGATCCACGTAGGTGGGGCGAATCGCTTCGTGGGCCTCCTGGGCGTCCTTCTTCTTGCTCTTGTGCCGGCGCACCTTGCTATAGCGCTTGCCGTACTCCTTAATTACCTCGGCCTCGATATTCTGGAGGGCGGTTTCGGAAAGACTGAGGCTGTCCGTCCGCATATAGGTGATCAGACCGGCTTCATAGAGCCGCTGAGCCACTCGCATGGTCCGCTCCACGTTCATGTAGAGCTTGCGACTGGCTTCCTGCTGGAGCGTGGAGGTCGTAAAGGGTGGAGCCGGTTTCCGCTTACCGGGCTTGACTTCAATATCGCTTATGGAAAACTCCGCACCCGCGCACCGCCGCAAAAAAGTTTCGGCCGACTCACGGTCATCGAAGCGATTGGGGCTTTCGGCCTTCAGTTCCACTTCCCGGCCCTGTTCGTTGCGGACGATGAAG
>CAZKPE010000003.1:0-59783 GCA_964554545.1 uncultured Lewinella sp. | reverse complement strand
AGGAAGTCGGGGTCCTTGTAGTCGATGTACTTGATGCCGTAACGGCGGAAACGACAGTACTTCTTGCGGCGGCCTCCAATCTTGGGGTTGGAGAGGAACTTGATATCATCGCGACTGGCCATGATGGTTTGTCTTTAGGTTACTACTGTGGTTATTCCTCCTCTTTGAACGACTCGGCGTCGCCCGAAGGCACGCCGGTGAGGTGGGGGGCGTCAGCCTTCTTGCGGCTGATACCATGGGCAGCGGGCTCGTTCTTGGCCGGCTTCTCCTGCTTGTGGCGTTTGGCTTTGCCGATCTTACCGGCGCGCTTGTCGGCGTTGTACTGAACGCCGTACTTGTCCAGGGCCACGGTCAGAAAGCGCAGGATGCGTTCGTCCCGGCGCATGCCAAGTTCGTAGTTCTTCAGGAAGGCGCCGTTTGGAGCGGTATACTCCACACAGTAGTAGACCCCGTTGTTCCGCTTGTTGATGTCGTAGGCCAGCGTGCGCAGGCCCATTTCATCCACGAAGACGATTTCACAGTCCTCCTTCTGGAGGGCGTCTACGTACGCCTGAGCTGTCGCTTTGATCTCTTCCCCGGACAGCGTGGGGTCTACGATGAAGGTAGTCTCGTAATTTCTCATCGGATCAGGTGTACTGAATGATTAATAAAAGTGGTTTCGCATGCCCCAAACCCACGGGTGGGTCCAAAGCGGGTGCAAAGATACTGCTTTTTCCCTCCCCCACCAACGCCATTTTGATTTGGGCGCGGGCGCAGGTGCAAGGGGGATCGGAAAACGAGAGAAGGGCAGCCATCCGCGGACAGCTACCCTTTCCAAATTAGTTGACTAAGTGACGGTCTATTCGTCGAACGACATGTTCACCTGACGGGCGGCTTCGACCAATTCCTGGTATTCTTCCGGGGTCAGGCCGTCGTAGCAGTACTGGATCGGATCGACCTTCACGCCGTCCTTTTCAATTTCATAATGCAGATGGTCGCCGGTGGAAAGCCCCGTACTGCCGACCAGCCCGAGTAGGTGCCCGCGGTCGACCTGCTGCCCACGCTTCACCTCGACGTTGCTCATGTGGGCGTAACGTGACCGGAAGCCGTAGCCATGATCGATCACAACGCAGTTGCCGTAAGTGGGGTTGTACCCGGCGAAAACGACGCGCCCCTTGCCGGTAGCCTGAATCTCGGTACCCCGCGGACTGTTGAAGTCGATACCGTAGTGCATCCGTTTAACGCCAAGTACGGGATGGATGCGGTGACCGAAACCGGAAAGGTTTTCCATCTTCCGGGCGAACTGATCCCCCCGTACGGGCTTGATGCTCGGGATGGAGGCGAGCATGTCCTCTTTGCGTAGGGCCATTTCGGCAACCTCGTCGATTGATCGGCTGTGCAAATCAATCTGGTGCCGCAGGCGATCGGCTTTTTCCCGGAGGTCAGCCATCGAACTACCTACATTCGGCAAATCACGAAGTTCATCGTATGCTTCGTGACCACCCACGCCGCCGCGGAAGACATCATCGTCTACCGGATCCATACGCAGGGCTAGTCGTACCGTATTGTTGCTTCTGTTGTGGAGGTGACCGACAACTTCCGACAACTCGTCGTATTGAGCGGCCAGCGCAGCGTTTTCCGCCCGTGCGATTTCCAGCTCCTGCATCAGCATGCGTTCGCTCGGGCTGGGAAAGAAGCGATGCACGAAAGCCATGAGTATGACCCCGGCAAGTAAAGCGGCACAAGAGAACCCGAAAGCGCGTAGCAGGGTAAAACTGAGAGGCTCCACCACCCGCTCGTATTGAAGGGTGCGCTGATTGAAAACAAACTTTTCGCGTCTCATCTAGGAGGGCTTAATCCAGAAATAGCCACTACCGTAAGCCTAGGTTGGTTTGCTTAGGGACCGGTAACGGCGATGTATCCGCAAGCCGTGCAAGGTGAGTGCGGACACAGGGGGCGGCACGAAAGTACGACCGACTCCCCGTTACTTACAAATCCGCCCTTCTTAAAGTTGTCTTACCGCCGAAGCGGGAATGGGTTACTAGACCGCCGCGGGACGTTCCCCGATCAGCGCCTTCAGTTTTTTCCGCGCCAGAAAGATGCGGCTCTTAACCGTCCCGATCGGAATGTTGAGGTAGCTGGCAATCTCCTTGTACTCGTAGCCTCGGTAGAACATCAGAAAGGGTACGCTGTAGATCTCGCTGATCTGCCGCAGCTTGTCTTCCAACTCCTCCATGCGCATGTTCATCTCCCCCCCGTTGGCAATGGCGCTCTTGTTCTCGACGGCAAAGAGAAAACTTTCCACCGGCTCGTTGACGTGCTTGCGACTTTTCATCTTCCGGTAGCGGTTGATGTAGGTGTTCCGCATGATGGTGGAGGACCAACTCTTAAAATTGGTTCCCATTGCGAATTTATCGCGGTGCTTGTACGCTCGGAAAATGGTTTCCTGCATGAGGTCCTGGGCGTCTTCGTAGTTGCGGGTAAGTCTGAGCGCGAAAGAAAAAAGAATGTTTTCAAGGCGGTCCATTTCGGACATAAACTGCTGGTTGGTCATGCGTGGTACGTAAAAGTGTATGTGAAGGTGATCTGCACTCGGAATGTATGACAACAAACATCATGCCATATAGCTAAACATCACAAAACCAGCCCACTATGGAAGTGCGTCCAATCTAAGACCGTCTGCAATGCAAGTAATTCATTAAATACAGTAAGCCTGCCAGGTGTTGTTCACGGCCCTCTTCCCCCTCCCGCTCAATAACCTTGAATTGTGCGAACATGATTCTTTCGCTCCGGTTATGTGCACAATCCGCCCAATTGATTTAGGCTATCGGTTGACCAGGCGGGTTGCCTATTTACACAGGGATGCAAAGTCAGAATCTGACACTAACAACGGACGGTAAACTGAGCGATCTCCTGGGTCGAACGGGCCTTACCGTACTGCTGATCACCTCTTCCTGGGACGGCCACGGCATCATCATGCGGACTCTGCTGGAAAGTATCTCCAGCGGTTACGCCAAAGTGCAGTTCGGAGTGGCTGACGTGGAACGTTCACCCCGCATCTGTAAAGTGTTCAATGTGACCAACCCACCGGGCTTGCTGTTCGTCAAAGATGGCGAGTTGATCGATCGTGTAATGGGGGCCATCGGCGGCCGTACCATCACCGAGCTAATCGAGCGGCACTCCTAGATCCTGACCCAAAACACCCCGCCTCAGTGAGCGACGAAATTTTCAAGGTTTTCATTCTCGAGGATATGCCGGTCGACCTGGAATTGGTAAAACGACAGGTCCGCAAGTTCAACCCCAATGTACTCTTTGCCGTTGCCCGCCATCGAAGTGAGTTTGAGGAGAAGGTGACGGTTTTCCAGCCAGACATTGTTCTATCTGACTACAACTTGCCGGACATGAACGGGCTCGAGGCACTGATCCATGTGCGGGAACACCTCGATGGCACTCCGTTCATCTTTATTACCGGCATCCTGAACAATGAGGAAAAAGTGGCAGAAGCAGTTCTATCCGGAGCCAATGGATATCTGCTCAAGGAGAACCTGCGCAATCTGCCCGAACTGCTCGAGCAGGTCATTGAACGAAATCGCAAGAACCTAGCCAAACGGGAAGAGGACTGGGAGCGCAAACGGCGGGCGCAAATCGAACTGCGCAAAAGTATCGCCCAGATTCGCCAGCTAAACCTACCGGCAAGTGATGAGATCGCCCTGCGCCTACAACGTATAGCCGACGAGATCGGCTAGCCTAACCAGCGAGCGCGTCCCGGCCGTCGTCATCACTCATTGTGAGCACGTCCGGAGGCTTCAGTGTATCGTTGATCTGCCGTTGGTACTCGGCAATGTGGTCAATGAAAACCAGGAAGTTGTCGATGTCACCAGTCTGCCGGGGTGCGGCTTCGTCACCGGAATTCCTCTTGAACTCGTAAAAAACGCGGAAGCCATCAACCGCCCGTTGAAGCTTGTCTAGTATCTGTCGTATCTCCTCCACGGAGGGTCGCGACAAACCGTCGACCCCCCCTTCACGCTGCTGATCCAGGGATTGAAGCTGAATGGGGCTCAACTGCGACAGATCCCGGAGGATAAAACTGGCTAAGGGAACGCCGAAGTAATCCGCCATCCGCTTCAACAGCGAAAGTCGCGGTTCCACGTTCTTGGTCTCGTAAGCGGCGATATTGCTACGTTTCACCCCCAGGTCATCCGCTAATTGCTGCTGAGATAGCTTCCGCTGCTTTCTGAGACATCGCAGGTTACTGGACAAAAAATTCACAATATGGACGTTAAACGGGGACGACCGCGCGTAGAATAAGGCTCAAGGTAACCATTTTGGCCGGCTCAAAGGTAAAATGGGCTGTGAACAAATCGTACCGGGCAAACGATCTACAATTGACGACCAAATTGGCGTCATCGAACCGTATAATACACGCATCATGGATAACAATAATAGCTCGGGAAAAGGATGGGCACTCGGATTCGGATTGCTGGCCGGCATCGCCGTCGGTTACTACCTGAATTCTAATGAAGGTCGCTCCATGCAACGGAAAGCACGCGCTCAGTTCGACGAGTACGGCAACCAGATTAATGAGTACGGCCAGCAAGTCAGCACCAAGGCCAATCAACTCGTCGACGAAGCCAAGGTGAAAAGTCAGGAGTACATCAATCAGGCCAAAGTCAAGTCGAACGACCTGACTACCCAAGCCAAGGTCAAGCTGGAGCAGAGCAAGCGGTGGGCCTCCTCCCAGGCTGAACAACTGAAGAAGACCATTGACGAAAAAGCGACCGCCGCTAATCAGTCCGCTCAATCCACGGTCAGCAACGCCGAGTCCAGCTTCAAACGCGGCGTGAATAAGGCTGAACGCAAGATGGACGAAAACCGGGAACGTATCGATCAAACTACGGAAAAGTAACTCCTGCTTCGTCCCGCCGATTTAATTTACCAACGGCCATGCAGTGAACGATTCAGTGCATGGCCGTTTTGTTGCAAACCCAGCCCCGTCTATGCAGGCAAAAGAAGAACTCCTCGAGCAGTTAGGTGAAAGCTATGGCTATGTCAATCGCTTCGTCGACAGGAAGATTGAATACGCTAAACTCAATGTAGCCGAGACGTCGGCCAAGGTCATATCCGGTGTCGTTACCGCCATCGTTCTCGCCGTTATCGGGATCATCACGCTCATTTTTGCCCTGGTTACGCTGGCACTGGCCCTCATGCTGGCCTTCGATCACCCCGTTTACGGATTTGGACTGGTGACTCTCATTCTACTAGCGATTTTCCTGCTGGTCCTGCTGCTGAAAAAACAACTGATCACCAACCCTGCCGTCAGCAAGGTCATTTCAGCCTTCTTTAAACACGACGGCCAAGAAGTATAGCCCCCCTCATGGTACCCGAACCAAAAATAACCACCCTGGCCGAGTTGCAACGTCGCAAGAAGCAGGTCCGCATGGAAACCGAACTGGCCAAACGCGAGTTGGCCCACACCCTCGGCACGACACGGACGAATTTAGGCAGCTACCTGTTGAAAGGCGTAGCCCTGCCGGCAGGGGGTGCCGTTGCCGGCCTCGCCATCCTCTCCAGTCTGCTTTCCGGCTCGAATAAGCAACCGGTGATCAAAGAAACCAAGGTAATCCACGAATACCCCGACGGAAGGCCGTATAAGAAAGGCCGCCGGCCCCGTCGCCGCAGTCGAGCCAAGACCCTGACTACGCTCATCGGCATAGGTCGGCTTTTGGTACCCATCATTCAGGCGATCATCGGTTCGGCTCAGGCCAACCGGGCTAAAAAAGCCGCAAAAACCGCAAAACGCGCAGCCGTTCAGACTTCCGTCTGATTTATGCGACACATTCTTTCCGTGAGGGCACTTTTAGACGCTACGGTCTACTCGGCCGAGGGTGTCGCGATCGCCCGCATTCACGATCTGGTCTGGAATCAGTCGCAGGCAAAGGTCACCCACCTCTTGCTGTCCCCGCTCGATCACGCCGACCTCGCTCCCCCTACCCTCTATGTGATTCACCAATCCTTCTTCTTTGCCGGCGAAAAAGCGGATACACTGGCCTATAGTCCGAAGATAGGTAAGGAAGAGTCCGCCTACTTCATCCAGCTCCCCCCCCGCTACCACGATCTCGAACCAGAGGACGTGGCCTCCTTCAACCGCTACGTCCGAAGTCGAACCAGTACGGGTGGGCACCGGAGCGACAATGATTAAGCCCGGGCATCGCCAAGCTCACCCGCTGGCAGATAACCGCGCACAATGTAGATACCCGGTCCTAACAGCAGCAAGCCAGCAGCGGGCAGGATCGTCAGTGGGTGGCTGAACCAATCGCCAAAGGAAAGGACCGTCAGGATTACAACGGTAGAGAAGGGTAAGGAGAAAGCCAGCACGTTTAGCCCCAGGTCCAGATCGAATACGCGGTCCGAACCCGACTCTCGCATCGCTTCGGCCGCCGCCATGTGAGCATAGGGCCAGAAACTGACCGCGCACTGCGCGAAGATGACAGCCAGTAAAGCCATGGGCCCCGTCAGCCCTGCCGTATAAACGAGCATGGCACTTAGCAGGAAAGCCAGACCAGACCGGTAGCAGAGCGTTCGCAATATCAGCGCCATCTCCTGTCGCTGGAACCGCACGGCCATGCCGATGAACAGCAGCACGATCGGCGTCATCAGGGCGGCCAGTCGCGCTACGGTATCGCCAAGGAAGACCGGCAGGCTGTCAACGGTATATCCGAGTCCCAACATCCCGATGGCCAGCAAGATGACTAGGTTCACCGGTTCGCGCAGCAACGATAGCCCCAGCTCCTTCAATTTACTTCCCCGCGAAATTTGCTCCGTACCATGCCGCGAACGGTAGAACCAGTGCATAGCCACGAGGTACAGGATGATCAGGACGAAGACTTTATTCCCCACATCAGCCAACGCGGCAAGTGCCAGGGATTCTTCGCCCAGGTACTCCAGGATGAAGGGAAAGCAACTCAAGCCCGGAGCCAGGGACGGCACTAACAGGAGCATCGTCCGCTCCTGAGGCGAGCCCCCCTCGAAGCCAAGTCGCGGAACCACCCACCGGGAAATACCGTAGAGCGCAGCATTGAGCCCGAGAGCAGCCAGGGGAAGCAGTAACATGCTCGGCGCGATCTCTACCCGCAGCAGTGCCACGAAGATGGTTGCCGGGAGAATGACGCTCAGGATCATCGCCTTCACCCCCTTCAATTCCTGTTTGCCGGTAATCTTGCGCTGCAGGAAGTAGCCGGCCAGGATCAACAAGACAAACGTCAGGGTCTTCTGTAGCGCTGGATTCATACCAACACCCGTTCCAGGGCGGACAAAAACAGATCCACTTCTTCAGGTTTACCGACACTGACGCGGCAGTAGTCCTTGCCGTGTACGTCGAAGGCACGCACCCCGATACCCTGATCGAACATCTTTTCCAGATAGGTATCTCCCGCCATATCGATCGGGAACAGCACGAAGCTGGTATGGCTGGGTACATACGAAAGGCCCAATCGCTGTAGTCCGGCATAAACCTGCTCCCGGAAGGCCGCGGTCTGCTCACGGCTGATCTCCTGAAATCGCTCGTCCTGCATACTGGCCATAGCGCCTTCCAGGGAGGTTTTACAGAGACCCATGTTCCCCCGACTGATGGTGTACACCCGTTCGAGGGTTTCAGGAAGGGCAACGGCGTACCCGACCCGCAGGCCCGCCATGCCGTGAATCTTGGAAAAGGTCCGGGCCACGATCACGTCCTTCCCCTCTTTGATCAGGGGTACCATTGTCTTCTCCTTGTAGTCCGGCAGAAATTCCAGGTAGGCTTCATCCACGAAAACGGGGACGCGGTCCGCCACGTCGCGGCAGAATTGCTTGAGGTCATTGTGGTCGGTCAGGGTCCCGGTCGGGTTATTCGGATTACAGACATAAATCAGTTTGGTATCCGCTTTGATGGCCGCTTTCATACCGGGCAGATCGTGGGCCCAGTCATCGGTTAGCTTCACCCTGTTCCAATCACCGCCCATTCCCATCGTCACTTTGATGAGGGACATATATGCCGGGTCGGCGGCTACCACGTTTCCACCCTCCTTAAAGTGGACGATGGCCATCTTCTCCAGCACGTCCGAGGAGCCCGGTGTGACCATGATGTGGTCCACCGGTACGCCTTCGTAGTCCGCGATCATCTGCTTAAGTTCCATGGCGGCTTCGTGTTGGTAGCGATTCCCGCTACTGGCGCTACTGGCTATGGCCTCGATGGCCATCGGAGAAGGACCGTAGGGATTTTCGTTGGCCAGCATACGGGCCTTCAGGGGCAGCCGTCCGGCACGGTTACGTTCCCACTCAAGTTGAGGAAGGTACTCGCGGAAGCTCGTGTAGGAGCGCGGCAAGGGGGGGCGGGCGGCGAGGGGGAGCGTGGCGAGACCGGCACCGGCCAGAGCGGCACGGCGCAACCACTGGCGGCGGGTGGATGGTAGCTTAGTCATTGTAGCGTGTTATTTGTTAAAGATTTTCTAAGATACGGAAGGACCTACCATCGTAAGCACCCACCCATTCCAGGCGGCTCACTCCCGTGAGGTCGGCGGTATTCAAGATCAATGTGGTTTCTCCCTCGTCATTGGTGGTGACGGTGGCAAGCACGTTCTGTTCCTGGGAAAGCACTTCAAGGGAGAGGCCGGCGACCGGAGTGGCGATGATGCCGACGTTCTGATCCAGTATACCGTCTTTATCCAGCTCAGTGAAGCGCCCAAGAAAGGCAACCTGGCCGGGGGCCGGATCGTCCAGCCGGGTGATCTCCGCCTTGATGGGGGACGCTTCGACGTAAAATGCCAGCTCGTCATCGACGCAGGAGGTCAGTACGAACAGCAACAGGGGTAAAATGAGGATACGCATGCGATATGATTGAGGATGTACTATTCCGCCCACCACAGGTCGGTCAGCTTATTGTCCGGACCGCCATTCATCCCGACGGCCGCGTTGACGTTGGCCCCGTTCAGGCTGTATTCGCTTTCCGGATAGCGTAAGCGGGTCGGGATGCGGCCGTCGTTCTCCATCACGGCCCGCGGGTCAGGTGCCGGCAGCACGGGGTAGCCGGTCCGGCGGTATTCCGTCCAGGCTTCTATGCCCTGGGGAAAAAGCCCCTTCCACTTTTCGGTGATGATGGTTTCCTTATCGACGGATAGTCCCTCCAGGTAGCCAGCCGGCGGGGTCAGACCGAACTCCCCAAAGTCCGCCACAATGGCCATCTCCAGGTAATCCGCCGCGCCCGCTCCACCGGTGTAGTCGCCCTCCAGGGCCGCTTCGGCCAGGATGAAGGCAATCTCGGCGTAAGTGAGGAGCGCTACGGGGGTCGTTTCCCCGGTGAAGTAACTTCCCGGCCGGCTAGCGGTGGTGAAGTAGGCCACGGCCTCCCCCTCCGGCAGTCCGTTAGGTGCGCCCGCATATTTGCCGGCCCGGACACCGGCCTGAGCGGGTATGGCGTATACCTCCAGGCGGGGGTCGGTGGCATTCCCGTCGGCGTCCGCCATGGCATCAATCAAGGTGGTGGAGATCGACCAGTCCTCCCGGCTGTCGAAGACCATCACCTCGTGCCAGGTGTTGTTATTCTCGTCAGTCTGCCGGCTGGTGGGGTTGAAGTAGAGGCCCTCTTCTTCCGCTGTCACGATCGGGTAAGCGTCGGGATTTCCCATAATTTCCGCAAAGACCGCGGCGCTTTCTCCGGATGCTTTCTCCGCCTGCCGGTTGGCCAGGCGCAGCCGCAGACTGTTGGCAAACTTCTGCCACTTCAGGATATCCCCCCCGAAGAGGATGTCCTTTTCGATTCCCGGTCCTGCGGGGTCCAGCTGGTCGGCGGCCGCCTTCAGGGTGGCCAGCATCCCGGCATAGACCTCTTGCTGCGGCGTATAAGCCGGGGCCAGGTTTCCCTCCGTCGAACCGCTCAGCGCCTGCTCGTAGGGGATGGCCCCCCAGGTATCGGTCAGGATGCTGAAGACGTACTCCCGCATAATGGTGGCCGCCGCCGCGTAGTTCGGGTTGTAGTAGCGGTCTTCGGGCTCGTCGGTCAGCTCGATCACCGTTTGCAGATTGACGAGGCTCTCGGTGAAAAAGCCGTCCCAGGTGTTGCCGCGTAGGGTCGCGGCGGGGTTGTAGGTGTCACCCTCGTTCACGTATTGGTTACGGGCAAAGTACTGCATCCACAGCATGCCGCCGTCCAGGTTCAGCCGCTGGTTCCTCGTCCGGTGCCCGTGGATGCGGTCGACGGCTTCCCGCACGGCAAAGGGAAACACGGTAGCTGGGGGTACCAACTCCGGCTCGTTGGGGTTGGCATTCAACTCCTCGAAGCCCTCGTCGCAGGCCGTGAAGATCAGTAGGAATACCAGGGAAAAAAGTAAGGGTCGCATAGTTTAAATTTTTTTGCGGGTACGCAGGTGCAGTGTTTGCTCTTGGTAGTCGTCAACCGAAACCGCAGCGCGATGCTTGGTAGTCGTCAGCCGAGTCCGCAGCGCGAAGCGCAGGGCTCGTCTGCCGACTAAAAGGTGAGGTTCAAATTCACCCCAAAACTCCGCGTACTCGGTATCGTCGTGTAGTAGAGCGCCCCCTGCAAATTCCCCCCGTAGACATTAAATTCCGGGTCGATCTGACTATGGTTACTGTACAGCATCGCCAGGTTGCGGCCGATGATGCTAATGCTGGCTCCTTTGACGAAGGCAATACGCTCGGTCAGCGCAGCCGGCAGCGCGTAGGTTAGGGCGGCTTCCCGCAACTTGACGTAGCTCGCGTCGAAAATGGCCCCTTCGTTAGCGTAGCGTACGCTCAGGGCTCCCACCACGTTTCGGGTGGGGGCGACCACGTCATTGGGTGCGTAGATCGGGGCCTCCTCACTGCCCAGATTCTGGGCACCCAGGCCGATCACGCCTTCCTCCCGCCCGATCGCGGTCATGGGGTACACACCCGTTTGCATCCCGATCGAAGAGCTTTCTTCGGCGATCTCCCCGCCGAGCTTGGCGTCGATCAGGAAACTGGCCCGAAAGGCCCCCAGCCGGAAGGTGTTGCTGAGCCCGCCGATCCAGTCCGGGGTAACATTACCCAGTACCTTCAGGTCGGGGTCCTTCACCGGCACTCCGTCCTCGAACAGGATCTGGCCGGCCAGTGGCCCCTCGGGTACCCGCGCAAACCCACTACCGAAGAGTGTCCCGTAGGGCTGTCCTACCCGGGCCTCCAGGCTGAGTCCGCGGCGACTGGTCAGTACGATGGTTTCCAGTTCGTTCCCGTTCTCGTCGGTGAAGAGTTCCAGTACCTCGTTGCGGTTGCGGGCGTAGTTGACGGTCACGTCCCAGCCGAATTTGGGAAGATCGATCACCGCCCCGGTCAGTACCAACTCCACGCCCCGGTTCCGTACCCGGCCGGCATTGATGAGCTTACTATCGAAGCCGGTAGCCCGACTCACGGCGATATTGATGATCTGATCTTCGGTGGTCTGCTCGTAGTAAGTGAAGTCCAGGCCGATCCGACCGTTCAGGAAGCGCAGGTCGAGGCCGGCCTCCTTCCCGGTGGTGCGCTCCGGTCGTAGATCACTGCTGGCAATGGCACTCTGCTGACGGAAAACGGGGGTGGTAGCATTCCAGGGTACGTCCGGCTGAAAAACCTGACGCAGCCGGTAGGGGTCAGTATCCGAACCTACCTGGGCCCAGCTGGCCCGTACCTTGGCGTAGCTCAGGATGGGGCTGTTCATCTTCAGGGCATCGGTGATCACCCCACTCAGGCTCACCGAGGGGTAGAAGTAACTGTTGTTTTCCACCGGTAGCGTACTCGACCAGTCGTTACGGGCCGTCACGTCGACGTAGAGGAAGTTGCGGAAACCCAGGCTGGCCGAGCCGAAGAAGCTGTTGACCTCCTTCTCCTCGATCCGGCTTACGTTGGTGTTCTGGCTGGCGTTGTTGCTGACGTTGTAGAGCCCGTTGATCGTAGCATCGTTGACGCCAATGTAGTTCCGCTTGTAGTAATTCGAGCGGTGGACGCCGCCGCCCTGGGCCGAGAGGCTGAAGTCTTCCCCGAAGTAGTTGTTGTAGGACAGGATGAAGTCCAGATTGGTCTCTTGCCGGCGCAGCACGTCCTCGCTGAAGGCTTGCGTACGCTCGGTCCCGCTCTTGATGCGCTCGTTACGGGTGACGGAGCGGCGGGTGTCCGTCCAGAGGTCCGTACCGCCCCGGACCATCAGGCTCAGGCTCGGTAAAAATTCGTACGTGAAGGCGATATTACCGAGTAGCCGGTCTTTCTCATTCGCATCGGTCAGTACCTCCTGCTCGTAAAAGCGGTTCATGGCAAAGCTGTGCTGCCAGTTGGCATAGGGGTATACGTCATCCTCCCGCGTGATGTGGACGTCCATATATTGCTCGTAGTCTTTGAGCTGCCCCCAGTCCACGTGGCGGTTATGCCAGGTACCCAGTTCCCAGAGGATCGGCTGCTGCCGGTTGTCCGAGCCGGACTTGATGTACTCCGAGCTCACCGATACCTTCAATTTCGGGGCTAGCTCCTGTTCCAGGTTGAGCCGGAAGTTGTTACGCTCGTAGTCGTTATTGTGCAGAATGCCCCGGGTATCTACCCGACCGAAGCTGAAGCGGAAGTTGCCGCTGCCGTAGTTATTGGAGATGCTGACTGTATTGTTGGCGGTCTGCCCCCGCTGCCAGAAGTTATCCCAGCTATCGGGCACGGGCACTAGTGGTGCGACCTCGGTACCGGTATACCACTGCCGCACCAACCGGCCATCCATCGGTGCCCCCCAACTTTCGTCCACACCGGCCGTACCGACCAGGGGCGCATTGGGGTATACGCTACGGAACTGCTCAACGGCCAGGGGGTCGGTGATCCCGCCGTTGCGACCGTCTGCGTACCACGTCACGCCTCCCGTGCCGCCGCCGTAGGTGTTCTGAAACTCCGGGGTGATAAAGGGATTTTCTACCGTGAAACTACCGGCGTAGCTCAGCGTCAGCCCCTCGGCCCCGCTACCATTCTTCGTCGTGACCAGGATGACGCCGTTCGCGGCCCGGCTCCCGTAAAGGGCGGCGGCATTGGCCCCCTTCAATACCGTGATGGACTCAATATTGTCGGGGCTGATCTCCGAAATACCGCCACCGTAGACGTTATTACCGGCCGCCCCGTCAATGGGTGCGGCGAAGTCGCCCTCCATCGGTACGCCATCGATGACATATAGTGGCTGGTTATTTCCAAGTACGGAGGAGTTCCCCCGGATCGTCACCTGGGAACCGCCCCCGGGTACGTTAGCCGCCGAGATCTGCAGCCCCGCCACCCGACCAGATAGCCCGTTGACCACATTCGTACTCCGCGTCTGCTCCACGGCCGCCCCGTCGATGTCCTGTACGGCGTAGCCCAGCGACTTCTTCTCCCGCTTAACCCCCAGGGCCGTAACTACTACCTCGCTCAGGTCGAGTGCCGACTCTTCCAGGGTAATTGCGTAGGCGCTCTCGGGGCCGATAGCTACCGTAAGCCCTTCGTAGCCCGTATAGGTTACAATGAGGTTAGGAATGTCATCGGGCACGGATAAAGTCCAGTTCCCATCGAAGTCCGTCACGGTACCGATGGTCGTACCCTCAGCCATGACCGTTGCCCCGATAAGGGGTCCGTCAGCATCAGCAACCGTACCGTTCAGACTACGCTGTGCGAAAACTCCGGTCGTGATCAGTAGCAATACCGATAGAAAAGGTAATCGTTGTTTCATAACTAGTGGATGGCAAAGTGAAAAGGGGTATTCGGAACGATTGCCCTAAGGTCAATTAATGGAGAGCAGCATGCGAAATCATAAAGGCCCGTATTTTGTGATCGCTTAACGTTTTGTTAGCTTTCCCCCACCACCGGTATTTCAGCCCGTAGCCAGCTCCTCATTCCTCACTCCGCTAAGCGATTTTGTGATGGCCATTGCCAAAAAAGAAATGCTCACCGAGCTCGTCGAAAGCCTGGATAGCTCCGAAAAACGCTTCTTCACCCGCTACACGAACCAGACGGGCTCGGGGGAAACGGATAAATTCTACCGCCTCTTCCGTCATCTTTCAGCGGGGGGCGGCCTGGACGACCCCGGACTGACCCGCCTGCTGGGCCTGACCGGACCGACCCAATTAGTCAATCTGCAACGCCACCTCTACGGTCGGATACTGGATGCCCTGCGGCTTCAGCACCGTCGGCGCGACCCCGGCGTTCAGGTACGCGAACAGATCGACTACGCCAACCTCCTTTACGACCGCGGCCTCTACCTGCACGCCCTGAAGATCCTCGGCCGCGCCAAAGACCTGGCCATCACTCACCACCTCGATCTTCACCACCTCCTGATCATCGACTTCGAGAAGGTCATCGAGAGCCGTCACATCACCCGTTCCAGCTCCACCCGCATGGAAGAGCTGACCGGCGAAAGCCGTCGCCGGCAGGAGGTGATGGGCAGCACGGTTCGCCAGTCGAACCTACAGTTGATCCTGCAGCGCTATTTCATCCTAAACGGGCACGTCGCCAACCCGGGGGAAGCCCGCCGCTTCTATCAGCTGTACCACCACTACTTCGACGACGTACCCGGTCGGGGAGCCACCTACCAGGAGCGCATCCTGAACGAGCGCTGCCGTTTCTGGTACCACTACAATCAGCTGCAGCTCGACCGGGCCGCCGTCCACGCCCGCCAATGGACGGAAGTCATCGAGGGCCGCAAAGGGCTCCGGGAACTCGATACGACACTTTACATCAAGGGGATGGACCGCCGGCTGCTCCTCTCCTTTTTTCGTTATGACCCGGGGGAACACGAGGAGGTTCACCGGCGATTGCGGGCCTTCGTCGAATCCTCACCGACCACCCGACAACACCGGAACAGTCGCTTGCTCGCCGAGCTCGTCCTGCTGCGGGCCCGCCTGAATCAATTGATCCTGAATAAAGATTGCACCTGCGCCCCCGCCCAATTGAATGCCCTCAATGAGGAAATAAAGCAGATCGAGGGGGTCGATCGCCATAAGCAGCTGGTCCTGCACTATAAAGTGGCGGCAATCGCGCTCATGAACGACCTACCCCAACTGGCCCTGGATTACCTGTACCCAATCATCAACGAACGCCACGCCCTGCGCTACGACCTGATCGTGTACGCGCGCCTGCTACAACTGTGGTGCCACCTTCGACTCGGCCATACCGAATTCGTCGGCTACGGAATCAATAACCTGGCCCGGTACCTAGGTCGTATCGGGTATAAGAGTGCCTACCCATCCGCCCTGATCAATTTGCTGCGGGGTAAAAGCCGCGGGGAGGGGGAAACGGCAAGGGTGGCTTACCGCCATGCCGTGAGTGAGCTACGCAGAAACGTGTTCCACCTCCGGGAATTTCGCTATTTCGACCCCGGCCGGCTACCCTGGTAGGGTAAAGGGGGTATATTGCCGCGCTTACCTCAACGTCAGATCATGGAATTAGGGCAACTGGGCACCATCGATAGCCTCATATTCGCTATTTACATCGTCGGAGTCATCGCCTTCGGGGTCTGGATCGCCAACCGGGAGAAGAACACCACCGCCAGCGATTACTTCCTGGCCAGCCGGAGCCTCCCCTGGTGGGCGGTCGGCGGCTCCCTGATTGCCTCCAACATCTCGGCCGAGCAGATCATCGGGATGAACGGGTCGGGCTTCGAGCTGGGGCTGGCCATCGCCACCTACGAGCTGATGGCCGCCATCACGCTCATCCTGGTGGCCAAATTCTTCCTGCCCGTTTTTCTGAAGCAGGAGATCTACACCATGCCGCAGTTCCTGGAGGAGCGGTACAACGGCACGGTACGCACCATCATGTCGGTCTTCTGGCTGGCGCTCTTCGTTTTCGTGAATATCGCCACGGTATTGTACCTGGGCGCTCTGGCCATTGAAACCCTACTGGACGTGCCGCTGGCCTGGGGCATCGTGGGGCTGGTGTTGTACTCGGCCTCCTTTTCCATTTTCGGGGGGCTCAAGGCGGTGGTCTGGACTGACGTCGTGCAGGTGGTCGTCCTGATGGTCGGCGGTACGGTAGCGGCCTACGGCATCCTGAGCGTGGTGGGCGACGGCAGCATGATGCACGGTATTGCGGTGCTCTACGAGGCCCTGCCCGAGCACTTTGAGATGCTCTTCGAGCCTGGTGATACCTACCTCGACGTGGCGCATTCCCACGAGCTTTCCACCGGCTACGCGGCCGACGGGGAGGTCACCGAACTGGAGGAAGGGGCCGAGGTCAAATCTTCCTTCCAGCTCCTGCCCGGCATGGCGCTGCTCTTCGGCGGCATGTGGATCGTGAACAGCTACTACTGGGGCAACAACCAGTACATCATCCAGCGGGCCCTCGCCGCCAAAGACCTGGCCGAGGCCCAGAAGGGAGTGGCCTTCGCGGCTTTCATGAAACTTTTCATCCCCTTCTTCGCCGTCCTGCCCGGCATCGCCGCCTGGTACCTGCTGCGCGAACAGGACCCGGCCAACCTGCCCATCACCAAAGCCGACCAGGCCTTTCCCTGGGTGCTCGCCAACTACGTGGGCGTAGGCTTCCGGGGGCTGACCTTCGCCGCCCTCGTGGCCGCCATCGGTTCGTCCATCAGCTCGATGGTCAACTCCACTTCGACCATCTTCACGATGGACATCTACAACAAATTCATCAACCCCGGTGCCCCGGAGGGGCGGCAGGTACGCATCGGACAGATCGCGGCCGCCGCGGCCCTGTTGATCGGCGCGCTGGTGGCTCCGGCCCTGGCCGATGCCGGACAGGTCTTTCAGGTCATTCAGGAGTATACCGGCTTCATCAGTCCGGGCGTACTGACAGTTTTCGTCTTCGGCTTCTTCTACCGACGGGGCACGGCCGAGGCGGCGCTGGTGGTGGTACTTTCTTCGGTTCCGCTCTCCTGGGGTTTCCAGCAGCTGATGCCGGACCTGCCCTTCCTGGACCGCATGGCCTTCATCTTCCTGATTTCGGCCGGGCTGATGATCGTCGTCAGCATGCTGACCGGTAAGTCGAAGGCGGAGCGGGTGGCCGCTCAGTCGGAGGTAGCCGGCCTCGGCCCCCAGGAGAAGCGCTACCTGGCGGGCAAGCTGATCAAGGATACGCGGCTACGCAACGGGTTGACCGTGGCGGTGATCGTCATCGGTATGGCTACCGGGATTCGCCTGCTACTGCAGCCGGTGCCCGGCGTGCCGATGGTCATGGCGATCCTCTTCCTCGTTTTATCGCTGATCGTGATCGCGCTGATCTACACCGATAAGTCGGCCGACGACTACAAGGCCATCGATCTCTCGCCGGAGCTGTTCCGTACGCGGATGGGTTTCAATATCTCGGCGATCGCCATTATCCTGATCCTCGCTTTCATTTACACCACCCTCGCCTAGCGATTGGGCGGCGGCGCGCAGGATGCAGGGGGGAACTAGAAATTAGCGTCGAGGGCGCCGGTGTTGCCGACAGCGGAAACCGCCAGTGCGGTAAAGATGCACAGCGCGAAGAGGGCAATGGCCAGTCCCCAGGTTACCTTCTCGATCACGTCCGTAGAGCGGGAGGCACCCAGCATCTGGTTGGCCTGGCCGCCGCCGAAGGTCGAATCGATGCCCCCTCCCTTCGGATTCTGGATCAGCACGACGAGCATCAGCAACAGACAGACCACGCCGGTGAGGATAGTGAGCAGATTGACCATGGGGCTACAGTTTTTCCTTCAATTCTTGAATCAGGCCGGCAAAGATCGCCTTTTTCTCCGGATAAAGCAAGGCGAGCCGGCGGTACATCCGGATCGCGCGGGGATACTGCTGCTGGCGGACCAATAATTCGGCCAGGGTTTCACTGGCGATCTCCCCCCGGTCGAAGGTACTCGGCGGGGGCGGGGCGGGTTCGGGGCGCCGCCGTAAATGCCACAGCCGGGCACGCAGTTCGGTGGCCGGATCGGGCCGAATTTGCCGCTCAAAATAGGCGGGATCCTGGGGCTGCGGACGGCTCGAAGGGGCTGGCTCGGGGGGACTATCCGTGGCGGTCCGGGGCAGGGCGGCAAGCAGGCAGGTAGCCGTGCGTACCCAATCCCGAATGGCGGTGGCCGGTGGGATGGTGGTTTCGATCGCGGTCGGTCCGTGCGCTGGCGGCTTTGAGGTCTTGACGTCCTCCTCTGCGTCATACGTGGGCAGCTTGGGTTCCGGTGCAGCCTCGTTCAGGCGGGAGGGAAGCTCTTCGAAGGGCTCTTCCTTCAGATCGGCCAGTTCCAGTTCTTCCAGCTGCATCAGTTCCAGCACTTCCCCGCTTTCTTCTTCGCGAAGGCGGAGTTCCTCGAGTAGCTGAAAGAGGTGGGCACGATCGAATGTGGACGCCGCGAAATCGGCCAGATACGTTTCGAAGCCGGGGTCCGAATCCAGGCGGGCCCGCAGTAACAACAGGAGCCGCAGGTTAGCGGAATAGGGGTAGTGGTCGACCCAGTCGCGCACCGTCCCGATCGGGAGATCAGCCAGTGAGTCGGGCTGTTGGAGGTACCGCAGAAAGTGCTGTGGCGTCATGATCGCTGCAAGCTACGCCGATTGTACGGATGGGAGGTTCCCTGGTATTTCGACCATCTATTATTTGGGAAAAATCCGATTCTTGTACATAAACAGAGTCGGCTAGTCAACATTTCTTTTATACCTTTGTACTTACCACCGAGATAAATAAGACACCGCCCAGAAGATCTTGTGTTGTTCATAGTGTTTGTTATGTAGCCTTTAGCCTAGCGTTAAAGGCTTTTTTTTGGCCGGCTTCGTACCTTTTCCTGCTGAAACGCCACCTAGCTACCCATGCCAACGAACGAACCCGCCGACCCCGATCTGGGGATTGCACCGGAACACCTCCGTCAGGCTGTACTAATCCTACGGGCCATCGACCACAAGCTACGCCGCCGGATGATCGCCCTACTTGAACGGGAGGGGCGGCTCACCGTGACCAAGATCTTCATCGCCCTGCGGCTGGAGCAGTCCGTTACCTCCCAGCACCTGTCCATCCTGCGTAAGGCCCACCTTGTCACCCCCCAGCGGGAGGGAAAATTCATTTACTACGAGCTCAACACCCCGCAACTGGCCGAAGTCCGCTCGGTCATCGAGCGGCTGAACCGAAGTGAGCCTCCCTCAGTAGAGGAAGCGGCGACTGAATGAGGCCACGTTTCCCCGGTCGTCTACTACCCGCAGCTCAAACTGCCGCCGGGTGCCGTTCGGACGCAGGGGGCCGTCGGAAAAGCGATGAGCGAGGCGCCCGGACTTGGCGTCGTACTCCATGAGCACCCACTGCCCGTCCACCGTGCCCCGGAAGCGCAATTCCCCGCCACTTTCCTCACCGATCAGCAGACTGAAGCCACTTTTTCGCCGCAGGTCCGTAGGAAATCGCTCGATCCGCACGCCAGGGGGTACGGTGTCCAGCACCAGCGCATAATTCCCAAAGCTGCCGATGCGGGTACGCATGCTGCCGTCGGGCTCCCATTGCCCCCCTACGCTGCGGTGCCGGTCTGCGCCGCAACGCCCCACGTAAACTTTCCCCCACAGGCTGTCGGGTATCGGGGCCCGCGGGCGTAGCGAAAGCGTCGCCCGTCCGTGAAGGGGGACCATCGGGTCGCCAATCAGGTGGCTGTCGCTCAGTAGATCGCTGGAGGTGTCGGGCAGGCGAGTGTAGCTGAGGTCGATTGGGCCGTACAGACTACCCGCCGGAATTTCCAGCCGGAGATCACCGGTGTCAATGATGCTGGGCTGGTCGGCGGGCAACCAGTAGTGGGTCGTTCGGGGGGCGGGAGCCCGTGTTCGGCCCGCTTCCTCCACTTTACGGAAAGCCAGCACGAAGTTAGCGACCGTCTCGTTTCCGGCCCGGTCGGTAAGGCGAATGGCGATTTGGCGGGAATGGCCCTGCTGCACGTTTACGTACCCCCTACTGCTGGTCGAATCTACCCCAGGAAGCCAGAACATGGCTTCCGGTACGGAGGCGGATAGCCGGTAGAACCAGGAGGCGTTTTGCCGCCAGTCGGCATAGTCCGTTAGCGCGTTGAGGTATTCCGTCTTGTCGTAGGGGATGCGGTCGTAGCGGAAGGCGAATGCTGTCTCCCCGTCCACTTCCAGGCTGGCCCCGTAGATGCCATTCCTGTTGGGCATGGCGTTTTGCCGATCGAAGGCCTTAACGGCAAAGGTGGCCTCGGGCAGGCCGACGAAGACCGTATCGGGAAGGTCTTCCAGCCGGTAGGTACGCACCCTGCGCTCTTCCCCCCGGTCGATACCGTATACCCGGAGCTGCTGTAAGACCGGCGGCCGGGTATCGGAGATCGGGTAGCCCAGCGACATGGGGTTCAGGGGCACGTCGCCGGCCGCCTCCCGTATCTCGAAGTGCAGGTGAGGGCCGAAGCTGAACCCGCGGTTGCCCACCGTGCCGATCTGCTGTCCGCGGCTGACCGGAAAGGCCGTTTCGTCGAAGTTGACGTCCTGGGCAAATTGCTCGCGGGTGTACTGTAGGGCACGAATCGTATCCTTCAGTTCCGGAGCCAGCGACTCCAGGTGGCCGTATACGCTCCGCTTCCCGTCGGGGTGATCCAGATAGATGGCTTGTCCGTAGCCTCCCCCTTTCACCACGATGCGGCTCACGTAGCCGTCATTCACGGCGTAGACCGGGGTCCCGACCGGTCCGCGGAAGTCGAGACCTCCGTGAAAGTGGTTGCTGCGCAGTTCGCCGAAGGTTCCCGTAATGAGTAGGGGACCACGCAGGGGCGGGGCATACTGCGCCGCGACCGACGAGCAACCTAAAGTGACCCAGATAAGCAGAACGAATAGTCGCACCCCGAAAGCTAACTAGCCGAAGGCATTCACCCCCGTAATGTCATGCCCCGTGATCAGCAGGTGGACATCGTGGGTACCCTCGTAGGTCAGCACCGTCTCCAGATTCATCAGGTGGCGCATGATGGGGTACTCGCTGGTGATGCCCATGCCGCCGTGCACCTGCCGCGCCTCCCGGGCGACCTCCAGGGCCATGTGGACGTTATTGCGCTTGGCCATACTGATCTGGGCCGGGGTGGCCTCCCCGCGGTTAGCCAGGGTACCGAGCCGCCACGCCAGTAGCTGGGCCTTCGTGATCTCGGTGATCATCTCAGCCAATTTCTTCTGCTGCAGCTGGAAGCTCGCGATGGGCTTGCCGAACTGCTCCCGTTCCAGGCTGTAGCGCAGGGCCGAATCGTAGCAATCCAGGGCCGCGCCGATGGCTCCCCAGGCGATGCCGTAGCGGGCCTTGCTCAGGCAGCTCAGGGGGCCGCGCAGGCTGCGGATGTCGGGAAAGACGTTTTGCTTCGGCACCCGGACGTTCTCGAAGACCAGCTCGCCGGTGATGCTGGCGCGGAGGCTCCACTTCCCGTGAATTTCCGGGGCGCTGAAGCCCGGGCTGTCGGCATCCACCACCATTCCCCGCACCTTGCCCTCCTCGTCGCGAGCCCAGACTACGGCCAGATCGGCGATCGGGCTGTTCGTGATCCACATCTTCGCGCCATTGAGGATGTAGTGGTCGCCATCTTCGACGATATTGGTCCGCATACTGCCGGGGTCGGAGCCGGAGTCGGGTTCAGTCAGCCCGAAACAGCCGATGTACTCCCCGCTGCCGAGCTTCGGCAGGTACTTTCGCTTGGTTTCCTCGTTGGCGTACTTGAAGATCGGGTACATCACCAGGCTGCCCTGCACGGAGGCCATCGAGCGCAGACCGCTGTCGCAACGCTCCAGCTCCTGCATGATGACCCCGTAGGCGATCTCGTCCATTCCGCCGCCGCCGTACTCGACGGGCAGGCTGGGACCGAAGGCACCGACCTCCGCCAGCCCTTTAAAGAGGTGGGTAGGACACTTTCCGCGCATGGCGGCGTCCTCGATGATGGGACTGACCTCGGCCTTCACCCAGTCGCGGACGGCCTGTCGGGCCATGCGGTGGTGATCCTCCAGCAGATCGTCGACCAGGTAGTAGTCGTGAAACTGGTAGCGGTCGGCGCGGGCCTGCTGGTGAAAATCTTCCTTAGAGGTGAACTGCTTGGTGGGGGTGGCGGTATCGGGCATGGTCGGGGGGGGGATAAGGAATAGGAAAGCTAAGGTACGAATTTCTTCCCTCGGCTTTCCTGCTAACCCCGGTTGCCCGTTTATCGTTTACCCGTCACCCCTGCACCTGCGTCCGCGCAAAAAACCTGCCATGCATATCCTCATTACCGGAGCTTCCCGGGGTATCGGACGGGCCTGTGCCGAAGCCTTCGCCGACTGCGGATGGCGAGTGACCGCCCTGGCCCGCACCGCCGAACTCCTCGAGGAACTGCGTGCCGGCTACCCCGACCGTATCCTCCCGGTGGTGACCGACCTGACCGGCCCGGAGGTCCCGCGGCTGGATGGACCCTACGACGCGATCCTGCTGAACGCCGGCGGGTACAGCCCCGGAGGCCTGCTCGACGGGGAGCGGGATGTGTTCGCCGAGCTGTACCGGCTGAACGTACTCGCCAACCACCGCCTGGCGCGCCTTCTACTGCCCGCCTTGCGCGAACGGGGCCGGGGGCATCTACTGGTGATCGGTTCGGTGGCCACCGATGCGGTGCCGGAGCACATGACCGCCTACGCCGCCACGAAAAAAGCCCTGCGCGCGCTTTACGAAGGCTGGGAGAGAGAACTCGCGGGCAGCGGCGTACGCGCCACCCTGATCGCTCCCGGGGCCACCCTGACCGACAGCTGGAAAAACGAAGCCCCCCCGCCCCGCATCCTGCGGCCCGACCAGGTGGCGGAACTCGCGGTACGCGCGGTGACGGAGGGGCTGACGGGGCGGCTGGTGATCCGGCCCTAGGCGTAGTGGCTTTCCATGCCGGCTTCCTTGACGACCAGGTAGTAGAAGACGGCGCGATGCTTGCTGCGGTCAACGTACTTCTTGCAGACGGCCTGGACGGTTTCCATGGCTTTGTCCTTGTCCTTCATGCCGAGCTTTTTCATGCAGAAGTTGTCGACCACCCGTTGCAGTTCGGCCTTGTCGCTACAGGCCACCTTGTTGGAATCGTTGTTGTAGATGGAGGGGCCGAGACCCTTGGTGACTTTGCGGAGAAGGTCCTTGTCCATTTTCTTGTCGGTCTTTTCCAGGGCGGCCTCATAGGTGGCCAGTTTCTCATCAAATTTACTCACGGGCATGTCGATTATGCCGACCGCGGCGGGACGGCGGGTTAGAAAGGGGTAAAATAGTAAAAATCGTACCTTTGGGCCGCTCGCCATGATCCGGCTTCTCCTCCTTTTCCTGTTTTATTCCGGTTGTCTCTCGCTGAACGGACAGGGCTCGGACCTGTTTCCGGCCGAGCGCCACGCTGAACTGCGGGAAGAGATCGTGTACACCGACGACCGACCCAGCGAACCGGAACTGCCGGAGCCGGACCCGGCCGTCGAGCCAATGGACCTGGAATTTCTGCGCCAGCCGCTGATCATCATCATCTCCATCGTGCTACTTACGGGGCTCGGCTTTCTTATCTTCCGCCTGCTCGGCGACTTCGGCTACCTCCGCCGCCCGGCTACCGAACCCTCACCCATCTCCCTGGAAGTGGAAGCAGCGGCGCTGGACGAGGAAGCGGCCGTTGCCGAGGGCGTACCCCTGAGTCTGCTGGAACGGGCCGAAGCCGAGGGGGAGTACGCCATCGCGATCCGCCTGCTTTACCTCGGCGTGCTGAAGGAACTGCAGGACCGAAAGCACATCCAGTACCGCCGCGACTACAGCAACCGAGACTACCTGCGCCAACTGGCCGGTAACCCCCACCGGGACGCTTTCGCTGCCGTAACCGCCGCTTACGAGCGCTTCTGGTACGGCGACTACCCCCTCGACCGCCTCACCTACCGGGTGCACCGCACGGCCTTCACCACCCTTACCCAACAGCTCGGCCGTGCAGCGACGGTATGACCTCCGCTACCCTGGAGTGGCCCTGCTGCTGCTCACGCTTTTTGGCTGTCCGCGCCCTGACTGGACCGAGCGCTACCGCTACGATGAGAGGCAGCCCTTCGATCTGTATGCCCTCTACGAACTACTGGAGGATCGACCGGAGGGGCTCACCCGCCTCGACGATACGGCCAGTCTGACGGCCCTGGACTCGATGGAGGGTGGCAACTACCTCTTCATCGGCCACAACCCCTACTATGGCGAGGCGGCCGTGACCGGGCTGCTGGACTTCGTGGAGCGCGGTAATACCGCCTTCATTGCCGCCGGCGAGCTGCCCGAAGACCTGGCCTATCACCTCTTTGGCGATGCCTGCTACTACGATGAATTCGAGGACCTCAGCTTAGGCTATCAGGATCTCCGTTTCCCGACGGTCCTTCTTGATACCGCTACGGCCTACCGCTACCCCCGGGGCGATAGCTTTCAGTTAGTCCACGAGCGCTTCTTTCAACCCATGTCGGTGCCGATGAAGGTGGTCAGCGACCGGCTACTCTGCGACGAGAGCCTGGACAACCAGGTGCTCGGCGTGCTGGACACCTTCGGCATCAACTTCCTGCGCCTGGGCTGGGGGGAGGGGAACTTCTACTTCCACTCCAATCCCGTGTACTTCACCAACTGGTTCGTGCTCGATAGCCTACAGTACCGCTATCCGGAAGAAATGCTGTCCGTAGTCGGGGAGGGGCCGGTACTGTGGGATGAGTACCACCGCCGCTACCGCCAGCCTCCCGCCGGCAGTAGCGGCAGCGCCACCCCCCGACAGTACACCGGCGGCCGTAACCTGCTGGACGGCAACCGCACCCTGCAGTATATCCAGGAGCGGCGGGAGCTGGCCCTGGCCTGGTATCTGCTGGTGATGGGCACCCTATTATTCGTGATCTTCCGGGGGCGACGGCGGCAGCGTATCATTCCCATCATTCCGCCACGGGAGAACAGCAGTCGCCGCTTCATCGAAACCCTGGGGCGGCTGGTCTACCAGTCCGGCAACCATACGGCGCTGGCCCGCCGCGAACTCGCCAACCTCCGCTTCCACCTTAACCGCCGCTTCGGGCTGGGCTGGGCCGAGGGGCAGCCGCCGCCCGGCGATCTGGCGGAGCGGTTGGGGTTGCCCGCGGCGGTCATCGAGCGGGCGCTGACCCAAATTCGGGTGGTACAGGGCAGCCGGGGACTGGCCGAGGGGGACCTGCTGCGCTTTTACCGCTCCATCGAGCCCCTCTACCGGGCGTAGGCCCTACAGGATCTTGATGTCGTAGCTCATTTCGTACACGCCGTTGGGTTCCAGCCAGATCAGCCCTTCCTTATCGGCAAAGCGGCCGCTCCCCTGCGCGTCATCTGACAGTCCCAGCCAGGGCTCGATGCAGACGAAGTCGCCCTGGGTCTTAGCCCAGATGCCCAGGTGGGTCCACCCGGCGTAGTCCAGCTTCAGTACCGGGCCGCTCTTTCTGCTTTCGAGGTTGACGCTGCGCGACTGCAGGTCCTTAAAGACCAGCGCATCCCGTTCGAATAGGTCGTGGGTCAGCGGCAGCACCTTCCCTCCTTCGGTCCAGGGTACCGGGCGGGTTTCCTGACTGACCGTACCGGCGTCGGTGACCGTGTAGCTCCGGCTATCTTCGGCGTGCTCGAAACGCAGGAAGTAGTCCGCGTACTCCTCCCCCTCCACGACGGGGACCCGAAAGGCGGGGTGCCCCCCCAGATGAAAGGGCATGTGCCGCGTTCCCTCATTGCGCACCTCGTGGTAGATGATGAGGTGCTCGTTACGCAGCCGGAAGGTGATCCGGAAGTCGAAGGGGTAAGGGTACTGCTCAAGCGTCTCCGGGCTGCTGGTCAACTGCAGGATCAGTCGATCCTCGGTTTTGCTGTGCAGTTCCAGATTCCCGTTGTGGCGGATCAGTCCGTGCTTGGGGATGGCATACTCCTTGCCGTCGATCTCCGTCTTTCCATCCTTCAGCGAACCGATGATGGGGAAGAGTACGGGTGCGGTACTGCCCCATACCTCGGGGTCGCCGCTCCAGATGTATTCCCGCCCGGTCTGTCGCCTGACCAGGCTGCTCAATTCAGCCCCCCGCCGCTGTACGGTAATGGCGAGCAGGTCGTTGTGTAGGTGAAACTCCATCGGTGGCGTAGTACTTTACCCGCCGAAAATAGGTAAATCAAGGTCATCCGGCTTGCGCTACGCCCTCCCCGCGGTTTTGTTGGTGTTTCTGGCCGCTCAACTGCCGGGGCAGCAGGGGATGCGCCTTGTTCCTTCCCCCGGCTTCTACGCGGAACCCCAGCGGGTAGAGGTTTTGGGCGCCCCGATAGCTATCGGGGCAGGTGCAATCTTTTATACCACGGACGGACGGACGCCGGACCGCCATTCCCTGCCCTATACCGGGGGGCCGATTCCGGTCCGGGCCTCTTCCACGCTGCGGGTAGTCAGCTACGGTGCTGACGGAAAGGCCGAACAATTCGGCGGCACCTACCTCATTGGCGAACCCCCATCGGAGCTGATGACGGTAGCGGTGGCCATCGACCCCTGGCGGCTGTTTCACCCGGAGTCCGGCTGGTTCGTAGCCGGTTCTGACACCACGGGGGCCCGCGGCGCCAACTGGTGGACGGACGCAGAACACCCCGTCCACGTAGAGATCTTTACCCCGGGGGGAAAATCGGTGCACGCCGGCCGCATGGGGTTTCGTCTTTTCGGCGGCCGTAGCCGGGTGCACCCCCAGAAGTCCTTTTCTCTCTCCGGCCGCAAACGCTACGGGAACCGCCGGATTGATTACCCGCTGTTCGGAGAGGGGGCCGGCGACCGCTTTCAGTTCGTCGTCCTCCGCAACGGGGGCTCGGACTGGGGGCGCAGCTACCTCCGCGACGCCCTCCTGACCGGGCTACTCGCAGACCCGAGCTGGGAGCTGGACGTACAGGCCGCCCGCCCCGTCCGGGTATACCTCAACGGAAAATACTGGGGGCTCTACCACCTGCGCGAGAAGATCAACCCCCGCTTCCTGGCCGACCGCTACGACGTAGATAAGGACTCCCTGAGCCTGATCGAGCACGAACGGACCGTTAAACACGGAAGCGACGCCGACTACACCGAACTGCGCGACTACGTGAGCCGCCACGATCTGGCCGACCAGCGGCACTACGCCTGGGTGGAGAAACGAATGGATGTCGACAACTTTCAGCGCCTGCAGATCGCCCAGACCTACTTCGATAACCGCGACGCCGGCGGCAACATCCGCTTCTGGCGACCGAATGGGCCGAACGAGCGTTTCCGCTGGATACTGTACGACGTGGACCAGGGTTTCGGGCTGCACCGGCAGCAGGGGTGGACCACCAATTCACTGACCTTCTTCACGGAGCCGGCCGGACCGGTCTGGCCGAATCCCCCCTGGTCTACCCTCCTGCAGCGCAAGTTACTGGCCAACCCCGCTTACCGGCGCAACTTCATCAACCGCAGCCTCGATTACCTCCATACCGACTTCAGCGCCGAGGCCGTCCTGGAACGCACTGACGCGGCCATCGAAGCCATCGCGGAAGAAATGCCCCGGCAGCAGGCCCGCTGGGATCGTCAGCTAGGCCACTGGCGCTACCACTGCGACCAGCTGCGCCGCTTCGCGCTGTACCGGCCGGATTTTCTGCGCGAGCACCTGCGGGAATACTTCCGGGCCGGATCAGACCGTGCGGTAGCGGTCCGGGCGGGCCGGGGCGGCTACGTGGTGGTCAACGATAACCTGCAGGTCGGTAGCGACGGGCTGGAGGGCCGTTATTTCGCTGACGTTCCGATCCGACTGGAGGCCGTGGCTCTGCCAGGTTATCGTTTCGCGGGCTGGGAGGGGGCCGAGGAAGAGCGCCCAATATTCGATCAGGACTTAGGCGCGGACCGTTCCTATGAACTTGAGGCCCGCTTCGCGCCCAGCCGCCATCCGCTGGCGGACCGGATCATCATCAATGAGGTCTGTCCCCGTAGCGAAGTGGCCGGTGACTGGCTCGAACTGTACCACCGGGAGGGACCGGCCGTGAACCTGGAAGGGTGGTTCCTGATCGACGGCAGCGGGGAACGCTTCCACCTGCCCCCTACCCTGCTGCGCCCCGGCTCCTACCTCGTCGTATCCCGCGAGGGAGAGCGGTTCGCGGCTACCTACCCGGAGGTGCCGGAATTCATCGCTGGCCTCCCCTTCGGGTTGCATAAGGAAGTGGACCGCCTCGGGCTATACGCCGCTGACGGGAGCTACGTGAATTCGATCCGCTACGAGCTTCCGCCCCGGGAGGATACCGTATTCACCTACGCCCTGGCCCTCCCGGGGCTGGACAACAGCCGCCACCGCCACTGGGTAGCGGAAGCTGGCCCCGGCACCCCCGGGCGGGCCAACCCGGCCCACTTGCAGTCGGCCATCGTGACGCGGCAGCAGTTCTGGGTGCGGGTGGGGGTGGGGTTCGCCGTACTGCTCCTTATCGTCTTCGTGCGAGTTTTCCGGAATTGATCCGGCTTGCACCTGGCTTACATCAGGGGGCCCCTTCCCCTGATGACGCGGCCGCCCGCTTTACCTTCGCCGTATGAAGCAGCGTACGGACTTGATTTACGGTCGCCACCCGGTACTGGAGGCCCTCGCCGCCGGGCAGCCGGTGGATAAGGTGTATCTACAACAGGGTACGCGGGGGGAATTCGAGAAAGAGCTGCGCCTGGCCTGCCGCGAGGGGGAAGTACCCATGACCCTCATCCCCCAGGCCAAACTGCAGCGGATGGTGAGGGGCAACCACCAGGGGGTAGCGGCCCAGTTGGCGGCGGCGGCCTACCAAAAGATCGGCGACGTGCTCCCGCAAATCTACGAGCGGGGGGAAGTGCCCCTGATTTTGATCCTGGACGGGGTGACCGACGTACGCAACCTCGGGGCCATCGCCCGCTCGGCGGAGGTGTTCGGGGCCCACACCATCGTGATTTCCCAGAAGAACAGTGCCGGACTGACCGCCGACGCCGTAAAGAGCAGTGCCGGGGCGTTGAGTCGCCTGCCGGTCTGCCGGGAACGCAGCCTGGTGAATACCGTGGAGCTGCTGCAACTCAGCGGGGTGAGCGTGATTGCCAGCGACCTGAGCGCCGCGCGGGAACTCGCCGAACTGGACCTGACCGTGCCCCTGGCCATCGTGATGGGGGCGGAGGATACGGGTATCAGCCAGGGGGTGGCCGCGGCGGCCGACCAAACCTTCCTCATTCCCCAGGTGGGTACGCTGAACAGCCTGAACGTCTCCGTAGCCGCCGGGGTACTGCTGTACGAATGTATGCGGAAGCGGCGTGTACCCTAGCGACCAATTGTATATTTACCGCAAATTGTTTTAAAAATTATGCCCCCCTCTCCGTCGCGGGTCCGTCTACTCGATCGCAGCATCGCCAGCCTGAAGGGCATCGGTCCGGCCAAGGCCGACTTACTCGGACGGGAACTGCAGATATTCACTCTCGGGGATTTACTGTACAGCTACCCTTTCCGCTACGTCGATCGCACGCAGTTTCACCGCATCATCGACATCCTGCCCGACCAGGGCAACGTGCAGGTCAAGGGCCGATTGGTGACCATGAACGTGCGGGGGGAGAACCGCAAGAAGCGGCTGGTGGGCCGGCTGCGGGACGAAAGTGGCGCGGCGCTGGAGTTGGTTTGGTTCCGGGGCATCAACTACCTGGACCGAACGTACAAGGTCGGGGAGGAATACGTTTGCTACGGCAAGGTCGAGGAGTTTGGGGGCCGGCTCAGCATCACTCACCCCGAAATGGAATTGGCGGCCCGGGCCGTGGCCGAAGATTCCGCCACCTTCGAACCGGTCTACGCCAGTACCGAGAAGCTGAATAAGCGGGGGCTGGATACCCGGGGACGGCGCAAGCTTATCCGGGCTGTGATCGACCAGATCGGCGAGGCCGACTTGCCCGATATGTTACCCGAATACCTGCGTGACGAGCTCCGACTGATCTCCCATTATACTGCCATAAAGGCCATTCACCTGCCGGCTGATCAGGGGGAACTGGAGGCGGCGCGGCGGCGGCTAAAGTTCGAGGAGCTCTTCCTCTTGCAGGTCCGGTTACTGCAACTGAAGGTCAGCCGCGAAGCGCAGGTGGCGGGTTATGCCTTCGAATCGATCGGGAATCGCTTCAACAACTTCTATCGTAACCACTTGCCCTTTACCCTGACCGGCGCCCAGAAGCGGGTCTTGCGGGAAATCCGCCACGACCTGGGCCGGGGCATCCAGATGAACCGCCTGTTGCAGGGTGATGTCGGCTCGGGTAAGACGATGGTGGGGCTGATGTCCATGCTTATGGCGCTGGACAACGGCTTTCAGGCCTGTATGATGGCCCCCACCGAGATACTCGCCTACCAGCACTACGAGTCGATCCGCGACTACCTGACCGGTACCGAGGTGGAGGTCGCCTTCCTGTCGGGAAGCGTGAAGGGGAAGGCGCGCCGCGAGCTACTGGAGCGGCTGGCGGCGGGGGGGATCGACATCCTGCTCGGGACCCACGCCCTGATCGAGCCAGCGGTCGTGTTCAAAAATCTGGGACTGGCCATCGTCGACGAGCAGCACCGCTTCGGCGTGAAGCAGCGGGCTAAACTCTGGAAGAAGAACACCCCCTACCCGCCCCACGTGCTGGTGATGACGGCCACGCCCATCCCCCGTACCCTGGCTATGACCGCCTACGGGGACCTGGACGTGAGCGTCATCGACGAACTGCCCCCGGGCCGCACGCCGATCAAGACCGTCCACTTCACCGAGCACCGGCGGGAGCGGGTGTTCGGCCGGATGCGGGAGGAGATCGCCAAGGGCCGGCAGGTCTACGTCGTCTATCCCCTGATCGAAGAGAACGAGAAACTGGACCTGCTGGCCCTGGAAGCGGCCTACGAAGAGATGCTCCACCGCTTTCCCCGCCCCGACTACCAGATCAGCGTGGTGCACGGGCGGATGAAGGCCGCGGACAAGGACTTCGAGATGGCCCGCTTTAAGAACGGGCTCACCCAGATCATGATGGCGACCACCGTGATCGAGGTAGGGGTGAACGTGCCGAACGCCACCCTGATGGTCATCGTGCATACCGAGCGCTTCGGGCTCAGCCAACTGCATCAGTTGCGGGGGCGGGTCGGGCGGGGGGCCGCCGAGAGTCACTGCATCCTGCTATCGAGCGTCAAGCTCAGTAAAGAAAGCCGGGAGCGGATCAAAACGATGGTCGACACCACGGACGGCTTTAAGATCGCGGAGGCGGACCTGCGCCTGCGGGGGCCGGGCATGATTGACGGAACCCAGCAGAGCGGTGTTCTACAGATGCGGATCGCGGACCTGGCGCAGGATGGCCGCATTCTGGCCGTAGCACGCGAACGGGCGAAAGACATTCTTGAACGGGACCCCAAATTGCAAGTTGCCAACCACCGGGCGCTTGGACGCTATCTGGACCGCCATCTAAAATCGGTACGGGGCTGGAGTTTGATCTCCTGATGGGTGTACCTACATGAAATGTCCGTATGCTTGCACATCCTTAGCCCGCGATTTGCATAAACCGGAAGAAAGGTTTTATATTTGTTCAACCAATAGTTTCGATTCTCGGATGATTGGCTCACCCTGACTTGGAACTGTTGTGCCGTTCACCGGCGTTTTTTGCCTTCGATTGTGCCCTTACCATTTCTTTTGGTGGGGTATCAGACACTACGTAACTACACATTCATCCCCAGTTTTCCCCATTTGGGAGACTTACAACTTGGCTGGCTTTAGCTGGCTACATGCAGATTGCGAATACTGCTCTACGGCATCAACTACGCCCCGGAGCTTACCGGTATTGGTAAGTATACGGGTGAGATGGCGGCATTCCTTGCCGCATCCGGCGATGAGGTGGAGGTCATTACGGCCCCGCCCTACTACCCCCATTGGTCGGTACAGGGCGGCTACGCTAATGCCTATCGCGAAGAATACATCGATGGGGTTCGGGTATACCGCTGCCCCCTCTACGTTCCCGGGGAAGTAACGGGCCCTAAGCGGATCCTACACGAATTCAGTTTTGTGCTGAGCTCCCTGCGGTACTGGATTCCCCGCTACTTCCGACGCTATGACGCCATCGTCTGTATCAGTCCGCCCTTTCATCTGGGCTTTCCGGGTCTGGTACATAAGTGGCTGCACGGTACGCGGGTGATCAACCACATCCAGGACCTGCAGGTCGATGCCGCCCGCGACCTCGGTATTATTAAAAACCGTAGCCTGCTGCGTTTTCTGGAGCAGGCGGAGCGTTGGCTGCTGCGCCGGATGTCGCTGGTGACGACCATTAGCACCGGCATGCGGAGTAAGCTCCTGGCGAAAGGCTTGCCCGAAGAGCAGCTGGCGCTGTTCCCGAACTGGGTGGACAATGAGCTGGTGTACCCGGTTGCGCGCGCCGATTCCCTGCGGGCTGACTGGGGTTTTGCCGAGAATGACCGGGTGGTCCTCTACGCCGGCAATCTGGGTGAAAAGCAGGGGCTGGAGCAAATCCTGCTACTGGCGGAGCGCCTGCGCAACGTAGCCCGGCTGACCTTCGTCATCGTTGGCGAAGGGGGTGCAAAGGATAGATTGATAGCGGAACGTGACCGTTTGGGCCTCGGTAACGTCCAATTTAAGCCATTGCAGCCCTTAGAGCTACTTGCGCCGATGCTCGCGGCGGCCGACGTGCACCTCGTGCTGCAAAAGAAGGCTGCCGCCGATCTGGTGCTGCCCTCCAAACTGACCAACATTCTGGCGGTCGGAGGCCACGCCCTGATCACGGCCGAGCCCGGGACTACGCTGTACGATACGGCGCAGGAGCACCGGCTGGGAACGATCGTCGCTCCCGAAGATATAGATGCCCTGGAGGCGGGGCTGACGGAAATTTTAACGGGTCACCGGCATGATGATGCGACCGGTGCGGCCGACTATGCACACGACTATTTGGCGAAGGAGACTATTCTCTCCCGTTTTCGCCGGCTTTTAGGTTTTGATTTTAAGACACTGAACACACAACAACACAATCATGGGACTGACTACTACTAACATTCAGGCTCCGGCGCAGGCTAGATTGCTCCGGGCCACTCCGCATCGCTACGATCTGATTGCGACGGATTTTATTCTTTTAAATATTGCGTTCTTCTTCGCAAGCCTGATCACTTACGGGCTCCTGGACTACGAAAGCATCCTCACCTACCGGAACCTGGCACTGGTTGTCGTGGTCAACCTGGCATGGGGCGGTGCGGCGATGTACTTCAACGCTTACCGCTGGTACGAGCGGGTGCGTATGGAGCAGCAGTTGACCAAGGTCATCAAGATGGTCGTCTTACTGCTTGCGTTTACTTCCCTGTTTTACTATAACGTACTACTGGACGTTCCCCACACGCCCTTCCTGTTACTTTCCCACGGGCTGGCACTACTCTTCATTTCCGGGGGCCGGATCGTGAACCGCCTGCGGGAAGTCAGCCCCTTTGAGCAGTTCCGCTACGTGATCGTAGGGGGGCGTCGGCAGAACCTGGCGGAACTTTGGAAGGCCTTCGACTACTGTTTTCCCGGTAGTGCCCAGCTGGTCGGGCGGTTCGGAGACGACCACCATGAGGGGGTGCGTGATTTGGGCGACTTCGAAGACATACGCGATTTTCTCCGCAGCGGCCCCGACATCGACAAGCTGATCTTCTTCAACAGTAGCCTTTCTCTGGAAGAGGAGCAAGAGATCATGCGCCTGTGTCAGACCCAATTCATCGACGTCGAGATTGCGCCCCGGGAGACCACCCTCTTCCCCCGTGCCTACCGCACTCAGCAACTTGGCGATCTGTCGATGCTGACCTTGAGGGAAGTGCCCCTGATGTCGTTGCGGAACAAGATCGTCAAGCGGGCTTTTGACATCCTGGTCAGTGGCGGCGTGATCCTGTTCATCTTTCCAATCATGCTTCCTGTTGTGGCCTTCTTGATTTATCGCGAAGACCCCGGCCCGATCTTCTTCCGGCAAGAGCGAACGGGCTACCGCAGCGCCTCGTTTCGGATGTGGAAGTTCCGTTCCATGCGGCTGAACCAAGATTCCGACGCCCGTCAGGCAACCAAGGGAGATGATCGAATTACCAAGATCGGTGCGTTTCTGCGGCGCACCAGCCTGGACGAATTTCCCCAGTTCATCAACGTCTTTCTCGGGCAGATGTCTGTCGTCGGCCCCCGCCCCCACATGCTGAGTCATACGGAAGAGTACAGCCGGATCATCGATACCTACATGATTCGCCACCAGGTGAAGCCGGGAGTTACCGGGCTGGCGCAGATCAACGGCTACCGCGGGCCTACCGATGAGCTCTGGAAGATGCAGAAGCGCGTCGAATACGATGTATGGTATTTGGAAAACTGGAGCTTCCTGATGGACATCCGCTGTATCTTCATGACCGTGCTCAATGCAGTCCGGGGGGAAGAGAACGCGCTGTAAGCCGACGGCTTCCTCCTCCTTAACATCCAATGAACGGCGGCCATTTCCCGTTATTCATTGTATAGACACCCATAATTTACATTTAGAATGGCCAAGAAGGCAATTATTACCGGCATCACCGGACAGGATGGTGCATACCTGACCGAATTACTCTTGCGTAAGGGTTACGAAGTGCACGGCATCAAGCGACGGGCTTCCCTGTTCAATACGGACCGCATCGACCACCTCTACCAAGACCCCCACGTCACCGACCGCAACCTGATCCTGCATTACGGGGATCTCACCGATAGTTCCAATCTGATCCGGATCGTGCAGGAAGTCCAGCCGGACGAGATCTATAATTTGGCGGCGATGAGCCACGTAAAGGTAAGTTTCGACATGCCGGAATATGCGGCGGACGCGGACGGCATTGGCACGACACGCCTACTGGAAGCGATCCGTCTGTTGGGGTTGACGGAGAAGACCCGCTTCTACCAGGCCTCTACCTCCGAGCTTTACGGACTGGTACAGGAGGTGCCTCAATCGGAGACAACCCCCTTCTACCCGCGCTCGCCCTACGCCGTTGCCAAGCTTTACGCCTACTGGATCACGGTGAACTACCGGGAAGCTTACGGTATGTATGCCTGTAACGGTATCCTGTTCAACCACGAGAGCCCGCTGCGGGGGGAAACCTTCGTCACCCGCAAGATCACCCGGGCCGTAGCCAAGATTTCACTCGGCCTCCAGGACCGTATCTACCTCGGCAACCTGGATGCCCAACGCGACTGGGGCCACGCCAAGGACTATGTGGAAGGCATGTGGCGCATTCTCCAGCACGACAAGCCGGAAGACTTTGTCCTGGCCACCGGGGTCACCACCCGGGTGCGCGACTTCGTTCGCATGTCGTTCCGTGAGATAGGCGTAGAACTCGATTTTCGGGGGGAGGGCGCTGATGAAGTGGGTATCGCATCCTCCGTGAGCAACGCCGAGGTTCCGGTTTCGGTCGGTGATACCATGGTATCCGTCGATCCTCGTTATTTCCGGCCTACCGAGGTGGAGCTTTTGCTCGGCGACCCTAGCAAGGCCAAACGTGAACTCGGTTGGACGCCGACCTACGACCTTGCCGCGATGTGCTCCGAGATGGTTCGGGCCGACATCGAGCTTTTCCGTCGCGACCAATTGCTCAAGCAGGAAGGTTTTGCCGTGCGCAATCAGTACGAGTAGGAGGGGATAGGCGGCCACCTCACTTCCACAGACACACTACACAGAATACTATGAAGAAAGTACTCATAACCGGCGCGGCCGGTTTCCTGGGCTCACATCTATCCGATCGCTTCCTGGCCGAGGGCTTCCACGTCATCGGGATGGATAACCTCATCACCGGCTCGATGAACAATATCGCCCATCTGATGCCACGCAAGGACTTCGAATTCTACTACCACGATGTCAGTAAATTCGTTCACGTACCCGGCGAGCTTGATTACATCCTTCACTTCGCGAGTCCGGCTAGCCCGATTGACTACCTGAAGATGCCCATTCAGACCCTGAAGGTAGGAAGCCTCGGCACGCATAACCTGCTCGGTCTGGCCAAAGCGAAAGGTGCCCGCATGCTAATCGCCTCCACCAGCGAGGTGTACGGTGACCCCCTGGAGCACCCGCAGAAGGAAACCTACTGGGGCAACGTCAACCCCGTCGGCCCCCGCGGCGTGTACGATGAGGCCAAGCGCTTTCAGGAAGCCATGACGATGGCCTACCATACCTACCACGGCGTAGAAACCCGGATCGTCCGCATCTTCAACACCTACGGACCCCGAATGCGGCTCAACGACGGTCGTGTGCTTCCCGCTTTCTTCAGTCAGGCGATTCGCGGCCAGGGATTGACCGTCTTCGGAGATGGCAGTCAAACCCGCTCCTTCTGCTACGTCGACGACCTCGTGGAGGGCATCTACCGCCTGCTGATGAGTGACTACAGCCAGCCCGTGAACATCGGTAACCAGGATGAGACCACCATCCTCCAGTTCGCCGAAGAAATCATGGAATTAGTGGGCAACCCGGACGCCTACCTGGACCGCCGCCCCCTACCCGTCGATGATCCCAAAATTCGCCAGCCCGACATCACCGTAGCCCGAAAAGTGCTGGACTGGTCACCCCAGGTCAGTCGGGCCGAAGGACTCCGCCGCGCCCTTCCCTACTTCCGGGAAGCCGTGGCGCGGGCTGACGCTACCGTATAAGCCAAATTATCCGCATCTTTGCCCCCGTTTTTACCCAATACCCCCTAAGGGCGCGACGCCCCCTTTCCTTACCCGTACTTCCCTGATCATGAAAATTGCTGTTGTTGGAACCGGCTACGTCGGTCTCGTAACCGGAACCTGCTTTGCCGAGACCGGAAATCAAGTTATCTGCGTCGATATCGATGCGGATAAAGTGGAGAAAATGAAAAAGGGGGAGGTCCCCATCTATGAGCCCGACCTGGACGTGCTCTTCGAGCGCAACCAGCGGCAAGGACGCCTGAAATTCACGACGAACCTCCAGGAAGCGGTGGATGCCTCGGACATCATCTTCCTGGCCTTACCGACCCCCCCGGGTGAAGACGGCTCCGCCGACCTCCGCTACATCCTGGGTGTCGCCAAGGACCTCAGCAAGATGATCACGAAGTACACCGTGGTCATTGACAAGAGTACCGTACCGGTCGGAACGGCCGAAAAGGTCCATGCCGCCCTGGCCGAAAACCTGGACGAAAGCCTCTTCGACGTCGTCTCCAACCCCGAATTCCTCCGGGAAGGGGTCGCCGTGGATGACTTCCTGAAGCCGGACCGGGTCGTAATCGGAACGGATAGCGCGCAAGCCGAAGAGAAAATGCGCCGGCTGTACGAGCCTTTCGTACGCAGCGGCAATCCGATCATCTTCATGGACCTCCGCTCGGCCGAAATGACGAAGTACGCCGCCAACTCCTACCTCGCCACCCGGATCACCTTCATGAACGAGATCGCCAACCTCTGCGAACAGACGGGCGCGGACGTGGATGCCGTACGCAAGGGTATGGGCAGTGATTCCCGTATCGGTAAGCGCTTCCTCTTTCCCGGTGTCGGCTACGGCGGGTCTTGTTTCCCCAAGGACGTACAGGCCCTGGCCCACACCGCCGGCGAGTACGCCTACAACTTCAAGATCCTCAATGCGGTCATGGATGTCAACACCCGCCAGCGGTTCCGAATCGCCGATAAGTTGGAAGATTACTTCGGCGAAGACCTGAAGGGAAAGACCATCGCTCTCTGGGGGCTGGCCTTTAAGCCGAATACGGACGACATCCGCGAGGCCCCGGCCCTCTACACCATCGACCGGCTGCTGAAAGCCGGTGCCAAAGTGCGCGCCTTCGATCCGGAAGCGACGGAAAACGTTCGTGCCATCTACGGCGACAAGGTGACCTTCTGCGAGGACCAGTACGAAGCCCTCGAAGGGGCAGATGCCCTGGCCATCGTCACGGAGTGGAGCGTCTTCCGCACCCCCGATTTCGAACGCATGAAGGAACTGCTGAGTGAGCCCGTCGTATTTGACGGCCGCAACCTCTACGACCTCGATCGCATGCAGAAAGCCGGCTTCCATTACGAAAGCATCGGTCGCAAAGCGGTCGGTGCCTAGCTAAACACACGCTATGAATACTGATAGTAAGATCTATGTCGCCGGTCACCGCGGCATGGTAGGCTCGGCTATTGTCCGGAAGCTACGTACCGACGGTCACGAGAACCTCGTTACCCGGACCAGCAAGGAACTCGACCTCCGCGACCAAGGGGCGGTGAACGACTTCTTCGCCGCCGAGCGCCCCGAGTACGTTTTTCTCGCCGCCGCCAAGGTCGGGGGTATCCAGGCCAATAACGTCTACCGGGGGCAGTTCCTCTACGACAACCTCATGATCGAGGCGAACGTGATCGAGGCCGCCCGCGTCCATGAGGTCAAAAAGCTCCAGTTCCTCGGCTCCAGCTGCATTTATCCAAAACTGGCACCCCAGCCCCTCACGGAGGATGCCCTCCTGACCGGCCCCCTGGAGCCCACTAACGAGCCCTACGCCATCGCCAAGATCACCGGCATCAAATTGTGCGATGCCTACCGCGCCCAGTACGATTGCGATTTCATCAGCGTGATGCCGACCAACCTGTACGGGCCGAACGACAACTACGACCTGGAGTCCAGTCACGTACTGCCCGCCCTCATCCGCAAATTTCATGAGGCGAAGAAGGAGGGCCGCGAGGAGGTCGTGATGTGGGGCACCGGCTCCCCCAAACGGGAATTCCTGCACGCCGACGACCTGGCCGCCGCCTGCGTTTTCCTCATGCACCACTTCAGCGATTACGGTTTCGTGAACGTCGGTACGGGGAAGGACCTCAGCATCCTTTCCCTAGCCGAAACGATCAAAGAGGTCGTCGGCTATAGCGGCCGCATCACCAAGGACCCCTCCAAACCCGACGGCACCCCCCGCAAACTCATGAATGTCGACAAACTCCACGCCATGGGCTGGCAACACGAGATCGAGCTGCGCGAAGGGATCGAACGGGTGTACGCCGGGCTTTCCGACCAGGACTGGTACTAACATTTCCCAACGGCGCTGTACTTTCCGGGTATGCTACGCACCAGCCTGGTTCCCCTTCTCCTCTTCGCTCTTTCCTCTCTCATCGCTCAGACTACCGAGCGGCAGTATCTGTCCGGCACCGATAAGGACCACCGGGTCGACTGGGACTTCCACATCGACCGCGGCCGCAACAGCGGGGAATGGGGTAAAATCGCCGTCCCAAGTAACTGGGAGTTTGAGGGATACGGCATCTTCAGCTACGGACAGGCCAACGGCGAAGACCGCCCCGGCTGGCGTCAGCAATTGCCGGAATCCGACGCTACGGCGACCTACCGTCACACCTTCACGGCACCGGCCGACTGGGCGGAAAAGCACGTCGACCTCGTCTTCGAGGGCGTAATGACCGATGCCCGCGTCATGGTGAACGGACGGTCGGCGGGGCCGGTCCACCAGGGCGGCTTTTACGAATTTAGCTACCCCATCACGGACCTGCTGCGGCCGGGGGAGAACGAGTTGGAAGTGGTGGTCAATAATGTTTCCCGCAACGAGTCAGTCAACCAAGCCGAGCGGGATGCCGACTTCTGGGTTCACGGCGGCATCTACCGCCCCGTCTATCTCGAAGTCAAACCCCGGCAGCATATCGAACGAATAGCCACCGACGCCCGGGCCGATGGGGCGCTCACCATACATGTATTCACCGCGGGGCAGCAAGAGGGGGTCCGGGCGCGGGCGCAGGTGCAAGCCTTGTCAGGGCAAGTAGTGGGCACGCTACCCGTACAAACTATCGGAAGAGAGGACAGTCTTACGATCCTGACCGGCACGATCGATGACGTGGACCCGTGGTCGCCTGAATTTCCCCACCTCTACGACGTCGTCGTATTGTTAGAGGATACCGCCGGCAAGCCCATACATGAATTTAAGGAGCGCACCGGTTTCCGCACCTTCGAGCTCCGACCGCAGGACGGCTTTTACCTCAACGGCACCAAGGTGATGTTCCGCGGCGTCAACCGCCACACTTCCTGGCCGACTTCGGGGCGCACCACCAGTAAGGAACTCAGCATCCAGGACGTCAACCTGATGAAGGACATGAATATGAACGCCGTGCGCATGAGCCACTACCCCCCGGAGAAGCACTTCCTGGAGGTCTGTGATTCCCTGGGCCTCCTGGTCATCGACGAGCTCACCGGCTGGCAGGATGCGTATGACACGATCGTTGGGCGCAAATTGGTCAAGGAACTGGTCGTACGCGACGTAAACCACCCCAGCGTGGTGCTCTGGGCCAATGGTAACGAAGGTGGTAACAACTACGCCCTGCTCGGCGATTACCGCATCTATGACCCCCAGGATCGTACCGTTATCCACCCCTGGGGACTGATCAACGATACCTACACCTTCCACTACGCCGACTTCAACTGCTGCGGTGGGTCGTTCTTCAACGGGACGGAGGTGTTCTTTCCGACCGAGTTCCTGCACGGACTTTACGACGGCGGCCACGGGGCGGGGCTGGCCGACTGGTGGCGGGAAATGCGCGGCAACCCCCTCGCGGCCGGCGGCTTCCTTTGGGTCTTTGCCGACGAGGGGGTCGTCAGGAGCGATACCCTCGACACCCAGGGCAATAAGGCACCGGACGGCATCGTGGGCCCCTACCGGGAAAAGGAGGGCAGCTTCTACGCCATCCGCGAGATCTGGTCGCCCATCGCCATCGACCGGGAGCGCCTGCCCCCGCGCTTTGACGGACGGTTGAAATTGGAAAATCGCTTCCACTTCACCGATCTGGATCAGTGCACCCTGGAAATGGCCCTGGTCGACCTGCCCGGGCCGGGGGAGAGCAGGGGTGCGGATACTACCCTGCAGACTACCGTCGACCTCCCCTCCGTAGCGCCGGGTCTTAGTGCCTATGTCGACCTCAGTCTGCCGGAAGATTGGGAGTCACATGACGCACTCGAACTCCGGGCCTTCGACCCCCACGGCAGGCTGGTGATGCACTGGTCCTTGCCCATCGCCACCCCGCAGCGGATTGCTTCCAATTTCGTGGACAACCTTGCACCCGCGCCCCGCCGCCCAAGTCTGGAAAAGACGGAAACTACCTTTATCCTTTCGGCCGCTGGTGTCGAAGTCGTACTGAATAAAACCGATGGTACGATCCGCTCCGTTCGCAACGGAAAGGGGGCTATCTCGCTGAGCAACGGCCCGCGACTGACCACCGGTGAGGCGACGGTAGAGGAGGTAATCCAGCGTCAGGAGGGGGATACTCAGATGATTCAATTCGTGCTTTCCGGCCCCCTGGATACCCTGGCTTACCGGATGCTGCCGAGTGGGGTGCTGCAGCTTGACTATGCTTACTTCCCGAGGGGAAACCACGACTACATGGGCATCACCTTCGATTATCCGGAGGAACGGGTGAAGGGCGTACGCTACCTCGGCGACGGCCCCTACCGCGTGTGGAAAAACCGCCTACAGGGAGTGAATTTCAGGCTCCACGAAAAGGCCTACAATAATACCGTGACGGGCGAAAGCTGGGACTACCCCGAATTCAAGGGTTATTACAGTAACCTCTACTGGGCTACGCTGGAAACCGAAGAGCAGCATTTCACCATCCTGACGGCAACACCCGGCAACTACCTCCATCTCTTCACGCCGGACCCGCCCCGGGGAGCCACTAACGATAACACCGACGGCCGTTTTCCGGAGGGCAATCTGTCGATCATGGAGGCGATCAGTCCCATCGGCTCCAAGTTCAAAGTAGCCGAAAAGGGCAGTCCGAGCGGGGCGACGAACCAATTTCGGGGCCACCGGGGCGGGCCGAGTATCTGGGGGGGGCGGCTGTGGTTTGATTTTAGGGGGGAGAAGTGATTCGGGGTGCGGGGTGCGAGGAACCCGTAACCCGCATCCCGCACCTCAATTACCTTTGCCCCCATGCTAGCCAAACGCATCATCCCCTGCCTCGACATCAAGGACGGCCGCACCGTCAAGGGCGTCAACTTCGTCAACCTCCGCGATGCCGGCGACCCCGTTGAACTCGGAGCCCAGTACAGCCGGGCCGGAGCCGATGAGCTGGTCTTTCTCGACATCACCGCCACCCACGAACGCCGCAAGACCCTGGCCGAACTGGCCCGCGACATCGCCCGCCACCTCAACATCCCCTTCACGATCGGCGGGGGCATCAACAGCCTGACCGACGTAGACGTGCTGCTGGATGCCGGGGCCGATAAGGTCAGCATCAACAGCGCCGCCGTGCGCCGCCCGGAACTCATCGACGAACTAGCCTACGCCTTCGGCAATCAGTTCGTCGTCGTAGCGGTAGACGCTAAATTCGTGGACGGCGAGTGGTACGTTCACCTGAACGGCGGCCGCATTCGCACCGAGCATAAGCTATTCGACTGGGTCGGAGAAGCCCAGGAGCGGGGGGCCGGCGAAATCCTCTTCACCAGCATGGACCACGACGGTACTAAAGCGGGTTTCGCCAATGACGCTCTGGCACGCATGAGCGACCGATTGAGCATTCCCATCATCGCCAGCGGCGGGGCGGGCACGAAGGAGCACTTCGCCGAAGTCTTCACTCGGGGAAAAGCCGACGCAGGACTAGCCGCCAGCATCTTTCACTTCGGGGAGATCGGGATCGGGGAACTGAAAAGCTACCTGGGGGAACGGGGAATACCGGTGCGGCCCATGGCTGACTAGCTTCCGAAGACCGCCAATCCGCCGCTCACGAGCGCCACGATTAGTCCGATGCCAAAGAACGCAAAGTAAATTACTGTTATGATGCCGTAGATCTTCAGCATCCGCCCCAGCGAAGCCAACGAACGGCTCATGGCCTGCCCATCCCCGTGATCGACGGCCGTAACCGCCTCGGCCCCGAACTTGTAGAGTAGGTAAACCAGGTAAAAACTGAAGGCAAAGATGGCTACGTAAACCACGATCCCCGCCGTAGCCGCTCCGGTACCGGCCCCGATCTCTCCGCCGCTCATCATGGCCATCATGGTACCACCGAAACCGATGAGCCCTACGATGAACAGTCCGAGGAAGATCATGGATACGATCCCCAGAAAGCGGGCCCACTTGCCGGCTTTGCGTAGGTTTGCGGAATCGGCGGTAGTGAGGCTGAGCCCGGCACCGTAACCGTCGTCAAGAGTTGTTTCGCCTATCATAGTCAAGGAAGTGTGGATGAACCTCTAATATATAAGCAATGCAAGTAACCACAACCAATTTAGAGGCTCTAAACTTCAACATTTCCATCACGGGCCTCCTCCCCGCCATCATCCAGGACGCCCGCAGCCGTACCGTCCTCATGCAGGGCTACATGAACGCAGAAGCCCTCCGGCAAACCCTCACCAGCGGCCGCGTCACCTTCTACAGCCGCAGCAAACAGCGCCTCTGGACGAAGGGCGAAACCTCCGGCAACTACCTCGAGCTCGTCCGGGTCGATGCCGACTGCGACCGCGACTCCCTCCTCATCCAGGCCCATCCCAGCGGCCCGGTCTGCCACACTGGCTCCGCTACCTGCTGGGGCCTGCCTAACCGGGGCGACTTTCTCGATCACCTCGAACGCACCATCCACGACCGCCGCGACAACCCCTCCGAGGGCAGTTATACCACGTCCCTGCTACAACGGGGTATCAACAAAGTAGCCCAGAAGGTCGGCGAGGAAGCCGTCGAACTGGTCATCGAGGCCAAGGACGGCAACAAAGACCTTTTCCTCGGTGAGGCGGCCGACCTCATGTACCACTACCTCGTCCTGCTGGCCGCCAAAGGCTACACCCTGGAGGAAGTAAAAGCCGTCCTCCGCCAACGGCACAACTAGGGCGGTCCCGCAGTACTGCGGGACAGGTGTAAAGCAATAGGGAAACTTTAAGCCCCCTGGCCGGCGTTGGTTAGCTGCATTCACGTATACCCTTATTCACTTATTGACCATGTCATTGAAAGACCGCATCACCCCCGACCTCAAAACCGCCATGCGCGCCAAAGACCAGGCCGGCCTCCGCGGTATCCGCGCCATTAAAAACGCCATTCTGCTACAGGAAACCGACGGCAGCGGCACTACCCTTGACGAAGCCGGCGAGATCGCCCTACTGCAGAAGCTGGTCAAGAGCCGCCAGGAAAGCCTGGAAATTTACGAGAAGCAGGGCCGCGAAGACCTCGCTCAGCCCGAGCGCGAGGAGATCGAGGTGATCAGCCGCTACCTTCCCGAGCCGATGACCGATCAGGAAGTCGAGCGGATGGTACGCGAAGTGATCGAGCAAACCGGTGCCACCTCCATGCGCGATATGGGTAAGGTGATGGGGCAGGCGAACGCCAGGGCGGCCGGCCGCGCGGATGGCAAACAAATCGCCGCCACGGTCAAGCGCCTGTTAAGTTAGGCGATGCTCAAGAAGCTAGACTGGTACATCATCGGGAAGTTCATGCGCACCTTTTTCTTTACGGTGCTGATCTTCTCGATGGTGAGTCTAATTATCGATTTCAGCGAGAACGTCGAGCGTTTCATTGAGTCGGGCATCCCCGCTACGGCGGTCGCCTTTGAGTATTTTCCGACCTTCCTGCTCTTCATCCTGGGCCTGCTCTGGCCGATGCTGACCCTGATCGCCGTCGTATTTTTTACCGGTCGGATGGCGGATAATTCCGAGATCATCAGCATTCTTAATGCCGGGGTAAGCTTTCGGCGCCTGATGCGGCCTTACCTGGTTTCAGCGGGCTTTCTCTTCCTGCTTTACCTGGTCGGAGTGCATTACGTGGTTCCCATTGCCAACTCCCACCGGACGGAACTCCGGCGGGTGTACTTCAATAAGGGCCGCGACGAGGGCCGCACCACCAACGTACACTTCTACGTGGCCCCGGATACGAAGGTGTTCATGACGCACTACAGTAAACGGGACAGTACAGCTCGCAACTTCCGGATCGAGCACATCGTCGACAACGAGCTGATCAGTCTGACGAAGGCCCGACAGGCCCGCTACATTCCCGGAGAACCGGCCGTCTGGCGCCTGGAGAACTACGAGGTCCGCACCTTCGACGGACTGGAGGAAACGCTGGTCGCCAGCACCCGGGCCCACCTCGACACCGTGCTCAACCTGGTCCCCGGCGACTTTGTCGACTTCAGCGAGCAGCAGTCGGCCCTCACCACCCCGGAGCTGCTCACGAAGATCCGCAAGCAGCGCGAACGGGGGGCCGGCAACATCCGCAAGTACGAGGTCGAACTGGCCCGACGATCGGCCGAGCCCTTTACAATTTTCATCCTCACGCTGATCGGACTCTCGGTAGCCGGCCGCAAGGTGAGGGGGGGCATGGGTATCCAACTGGCCATGGGCATTTTTATCGGTGCCCTCTTCGTGTTTTTGAGCCGCTTCGCCTCCACCATCAGTCAGGGGAGCAACCTGCCTACCTTCCTCGGCATGTGGATGCCCAACATCCTCTTTTCCGTGGCGGCCCTTTACTTCGTGCGCAACGCGCAGCGCTGACAAATCCAAAGCCGGCTACGGAACGTTACCTAGGTATGGATCAACGTAAACTGATGTCCTGGGGCATCGTCACCTTCTTTGCTGTCATCATTCTCATCATGTTGAGTAGTGCCACCTTCGTCACGATCGACTCAGGGGAACGGGGGGTGCTGTTCCGGCGCTTCAGTGGACTGGATAAGAACACCACTTACGCACCCGGCTTCCATGTCGTGGCTCCCTGGAACTCGATGTACGTCTACGAGGTCCGTGAACAGCAGATCGAGGAGGAGATGGAAGTTTTATCCAGCAACGGACTGAATATTAAAGTCGACGTGACGGTCCGGATCCGCCCCAATTTTGCTGACGTACCCCAACTGCACGAATCCTTCGGTCGGGAATACATGGAGCGGCTGATCCGCCCCGAGGTACGCTCGAGTGTCCGGCAGGTGATCGGTAAGTTCACCCCCGAGGAGCTCTACTCCACCAAGCGCGATGAGGTGCAGACACTGATTACCGAAGACCTGTCGAACACGCTGACCAACAATTACATCGACCTTCGCGCCATCCTCATCCGGGATATTGAGCTGCCCGACAAGGTCCGTACCGCCATCGAAGAAAAGCTGGAAGCCGAGCAGGCCAGCCTGAAGTATGAGTACATCCTCACCCGGGAAAAGCAGGAGGCCGAGCGCCGCCTGATCGAGGCCCAGGCCAAGGCCGACGCCAACCGGATACTGACTGCCAGCCTGTCCGAGAACATTCTACGGGACAAGGGTATTGAGGCCACCCTCGAACTCGCCAAGAGCCCCAATAGCAAAGTCGTGGTGGTAGGAGACAGCGGCAGCGGGGGCCTTCCCCTTATCTTGGGCGGTGGCAACAACTAATCGCGCTCACTTTCCCGTAGGGTAGCCAGGTGATAATTGTAAATGAACTTCGGCGTTTCCCGGTACAGGTGTTCGTATAGATCGAGGGCTGTCACGCGGGCGTGCTCGTCCTTCTTTCCGCTGATCTCGTAGATGGTCAGGTGGGCCTCGGCAAGCTGCTCCTCCGTCAGGGTGTCGGACTGCAACAAATCCTGAACCAGATTGCGGGCCTTATCCCGTTTTACCGGCTCGCGAGCCACTACTGCTCGGGCCCGTAATAGGCGTGCTCCGAACATGACGTCCGGGTTGCGTAATTCTTCGGCTATTTGCAGGGCTTCCCGTTCCACCTCTTCAAGGGCATCCAATTGGCCGTCCGCCAGCAGCACCTGCCCTTTTTCGTATAAACTCGCGGCGAGGACGAGGCGGTTGTTCGTGCCGCGGGCAATTTTGATGGCCCGGTCATAGTACTTGATGGATTGGGCGTACTTTCCCTGTAGGTAGTATATATCACCGAGCGTGTTGACGGCCTTGGCGACGCCCTTTCGGTAGCCCAGGTCGCTACTGATGGAAAGACAGCGGTCGAGATGACTGATTGCTTTGGAAAATTCACCCATTACGCTGTTCAGGTCGCCGATCAGTCCTTCGGCCACGGCGATGCCCTGGCGGTCGCCGATCTCGTAGCACATCTTCAGGTCTTCCTCGAATAGTTCCAGGGCCGTGGTGTAGCGCCCCTGCCGTTCGTAGACACTTCCCAGGCTCCCGAGTCCGATCGCCTGTAAGCGGCGGTCTCCGAGCTCTCGGGCCATCCGCAGACCGGTCTGGTGGTGCTCCATGCTCAGATCGTACTCTCCCGCTTCGAAGTATACGATGCCCAGGTTCGTATGGAGGGTTGCTAGCCCGAGAATGTCATTACTTTTTTCGTGATGGGGAATCTGCTCCCTAATGAGGCGGATCGCCTCTTCGTAGTCCCCAAGGTTCATGCAAGTCAGGCCGAGGTGACTGATGGTGCCTGCCGAAGTGGTTGTACCGGCCTGGCTGAGTCCACTATCCAGGGAGCGGCGGTAGTAAGTCAGGGCCCGGTCGTAGTGGTTGGTCCGGAAGAACAGATTGCCCATATTACTGTAGGTCTTGGCCAGACCGAACATATCGTCTACCGATTCGAAGAGGCCGGCGGCCACCTTCAGGTGCTCCATGGCCACCTCGTATTCGCCCTGAAGGGTGCACAATTGCCCGAGCGCGTTGTTGGTTCGGCCTAGCAGGACCACGTCCCGACTCGATTTCGCGATCCGCTGAGCCTCCTCGTAGGCATGGCGGGCCTCTTCCCACTGCCCCACGATCTCGAACACCCCGCCCCGGTTCAAGTGGATATGGACCGAGACATCCTGATCGGGCTGCTGGCTCAGTTTTTTGATGAGCCGCCCGTACAGGTCCAGTGCTTGCTGGTTCTGGTAATTTGCGCGGGCGTAGCCAGCAGCCTTAGTGAGGTACTGGATGGTCCGATCCGTTTCCCCGCTCTGTTCGTAGTGAAACGCCAGATCGACGTAGCGTTCCTCGATGTTTTCTGCGTAGAGCTTTTCGATGGCCTGGGCAATACTCAGATGCAGTTGTTGCACCCGCGTCGTCAGTTGCATGCCGTAGACCGCCTCCCGAAGCAAACTATGGCGGAAGATATACCGTAACTCGTTCATCGCGCTCCAGATCTGCCCCCGTTCGGCGACTTCGATCTGCTGCTCCAGTACCTTCCTGACGTCCTCCGTGTCCCCGCCGAAATCTGATTCCGCCCGCATCACTTCGCTCAGCACGGGAATATCGAATTCCCGGCCGATGACCGCCGCCGCCTTCACCGTTTCCCGCACCATATCGCTGAGTCGGTCAATGCGGGCCGTCAGAATGGACGTGATACTGGTCGACAGTTTGATGTCCTCGTCACTCAGGTGTAGCCTTCCGTCTGCTTGCTCTTCCAGCAAATCGTTCTCCCGGAAGTATGCTAGAATCTGTTCCAGGTAAAAGGGGTTGCTGTTGGTTGACTTCAACAAGACGTCCAGGGTGGCATCGGTCACCGGGGCCCCAAGGCTTGATTCGGCGAACTTTCGAACGGCCGCCGCGGGTAGCGTACCGAGCTCGACCGAGACTACCGGAATATCGATCTGACTGATTAGTTGTTCCCCGAGCAGATCGGAGTGCTGGCCGTTATCGTCGGGCCGTGCCGTAGCCAGTACCAATAGTGGCAGCTTGTTACACCGTCTGAGGATCTCCCGGACGAGGGTTCGGCTATCGGCATCGATCCAGTGAACATCTTCCAGCTCCAGGATAGTCGGCTGGACCGTGCACTCCGCGGCAATCAGGTTGACGACCGCATCCAGGATGTTGCGGTACCTTCCCTGCGCGTCCAACCGCGTCCAGAGGCTATCGGGTAAGACGAGCCCCAGCTGGGCGGCCAGCACGGACTCCGTACGTTCCAGTTCTTCGGCGAGTTCGGTAGCCTGATCCTGCTCCATCCGCAGGAGGGTTAGCCGCAACCGACTGATCCGAAAGTGAAACCGGCGCAGGTTCCGCGCCTCGCTCAGGTCGGGGCTTTGGCGGAACATGCGTTGCAGCAAATAGATGAAGGGGTTGAATGGCTTTTGGAGGATTTGATCGCAGCTTCCGAGGAACCAGGCGGCCGTTCCCTCATCGGCCAGGCGGTGGCGTAGTTCGTAGGTCAGTCGGCTTTTACCAATTCCCGCTTCACCGATCACGTAGGCAATACCGGCTGATTGACCGGCAAAGATGGGGCTGGCGAATTCGAGTAGACGGGTGATCTCCCGCTCCCGCCCGATCGGCTTGCCCCCGTAGGCCGGTTTTCCCAATGACTGTTTTCTACCTTCCAGGCTGTAGGTCGCCTCCGGTTCCTGGATCCCCTTGTACCTGATCTTTCCCCGTGGGCGGAACCGGAACTGGGGGTCACCGGCAATCTCTTCATCCACCACTACCAGCTTCCATTCGGCCTCCGACATAATTCGGGCCGCCAGATTGACCCGGTTGCCCACGCAGGCGTATTGCGCGCGCTCTTTTCCTCCGACGATCCCCGTGAAGGCCGTTCCGACGGTCATGCCCATCCGGTATCGGAACTCGCGGTGGCTTTTCTCGTTGAGCACGTCCAGTTCGTGGCGGACGACCAGGGCGAATTCCACCGCCCGGGCAACAATATGCTCGTACGACACGGGGGCTCCGAAGAAAATAACCATCAGTGCCCCTTTATCGCCGTAGTCCACCTCCTTGAAGTAGCCGCCGAAGTCCTTTACCTGACGCAGCACCACGGTGGCGAAATCATTCAGCTCGTCGTGGGTACGTACGGCATCAAAAGAGAGAAAGCAAGAGACGACCGTCCGGAATTCACCCGCCTGATCGTAGCGGACCACTTCCGGGGGCAGAAACACCGCCGCCGTCTCCGCATCTACCTGGGGTAAGTCGAGGCGCGGCACCGGTGGCTCGCTCGGTACGGGAATGTCGCCCAGGACCCGGTGGGCGTTGTGTCCCAATTCTTCGGTGTACATCAGGCTGCCCTCGATGAGGTTGTATACCGCATCGTCAACGACGATCTCCTGCTCGCCGGCCTGACTCTGACAATGAGCAGCCGCGTTAATAGCGCCTCCCCGGAAGTAGAATGCCCGCAGTTCTTCCCCAACAATACCGTAGCTGACCGTACCGGCTGCGATGCCGGCCTTGACCCCGATCCTGAAGCCTCCGCCGAAATCATTATCCCGGTCCCGGAATGTTTGCCGGACGCGCTCGGCCACCTGCAGCAGGTGCAGGGCATAGCGGCGGTTCAATTCCAGGGGATAGACGGCCGTAAAGGCATCGCCGGCGAAGTAGGGAATGAAGCCACCGGTAGTGTACACCAGAGACACCAGCGGCTCGAAGATATCATTGAGAATGACCGATAGTTGCTCGGCACCGGCCAGGCCCCGTTGCATCAGGCTTTCCGTCAGGGGAGTGAACCCCGACAGATCGATATTGAGGGCAAAAGCCCGTATGTCCCCGTGCAGATCACCCGCGCGCAGCCGCTGCTGGATGAAGGGGGGGATCAGGGGTTGCACGGTCGGAGAGTACGGTTTCGGCTAAAGATAGGCCGGGGAAGTCAGACCGTAACGTTGGGAAAGGGGGACCTACCGTCTGCTTCCGTCGAGCAGTGCGGAAGTAATACTGAGCCCGCCGCCGAGCGCACAGGCAGCCAGGAGTACGTAAAGAATCGTCATGAAATGAACACGTTGTGAAATGAAAGAGACGTATCAGCGAGACCGGTGGCCGACAAAATAATCAGACTGCCCGGGGAGCAGTTGCAATAAACAATATTCGTCGTGTTATTCCAAGGCGCAACTCGGTTACTTTCTAATTTTCAGGGCATTATAGTTTAACCACCCCGGATCTGTAATTTTTGACTTGCCCTTTTCACACCTATCGGGTGTTAAACTATACGTATCGGCGTCCCTATCGGATCGGCAATTCAAGCTCAGCAACCGGGCGGCTGCTGCTAACGGGGTAGTCGGCAAGGCCTGCTTCCCATTCATAAATGCGCAGGTACCGAGCCCCATGGTGTAGCGACAGGGCGTGCAAGCCCTGCTCACCCTGCCCCCGGCCCACGATCACCGGTTCGCTCTCGCCATTCGGTTCTCCGACGAACAGGTAATAGGCCATATCAGGCTTCGGCGCGGGTACTCCGGATAGATCGACCAGGGCAACCTTCCCGTTACTGGGCAGATGTACCCGTAAGGTGCCGGAATCAAGGCGTTCTTCCAGCAAACGAAATCCGTGCCAGTTGCGGAGACTGTCCCAGACGGCCTCCTGGCTGCGTTCCATCTCAAATTCGTAAACGACCGCATCCTGGGCGTGCAGGGCTTCTTCACGGAGCAGTTGGCCGCGATAATTCTCCTTGATACGGAACAGGTATCCGGCCAGGCCGACTAGCAGCAAACAGATCGCCACTAATACGTACCGCCAGATATTGAGGGTGTGGTTCCGCTCCATCATGGCGGTGATCATCTCGTGATCCAGGTCTTGAAAGTCCCGTGCGGTGCGAACGGTCCTGCCCCCCGGTGGCGGCCCGATATTGCGAGCGTCGGCGTAGGCGTTCAGCTCCCGCCGCAAGCGCTCCACCTCGGCTTCCAACATGGGGTCGCCGTCCAGCATACGTTCCACCTCCCCGGCTTGCTCGGGGCCGAGCAGACCGAGGACGTACTGGTCGAGTAAGCCGCTTTTTTTTAGTTCTTCCCTGGTCATAGTTCGCTCACGATCACCGCGATACGACCAAAAACGTGTCAGGCCGGATGATGTGCGTAAGCGCTCCGGATATGCGGGAATATGTCGGCGTTCACCTATTCGTCGGCACCTGCGTCCCCGCCCGCCCCATCGTAGGCCCACTTCAGGTAGAGCGCGCCCCAGGTGAAGCCGCCCCCGAATGCCGTCAGGATCAGGTTGTCCCCTTTACGTAAGCGTGGTTCGTAGTCCCACAGACAGAGGGGCAGGGTACCCGCCGTCGTATTTCCGTACTTATGAATGTTGATCATGACCTTGTCCAGCGGGAAGTGGAGCAGCTTACTGACCGTCTGAATGATGCGGATGTTGGCTTGGTGGGGGACCAGCCAGGCGACCTCCTCCTGTTTCAGGCCGTTGCGCTGCATCACTTCGGCCACCACCTCCGACATCCCCTTCACTGCTGCCTTGAAGACTGGCCGCCCGTTCTGCCGCACGAAGTGCTCGCGGGCCATGATCGTATCCACCGTAGCCGGTTTACGGGAGCCGCCGGCCACCAAGTACAGGTATTCCTCGCCGCTACCATCGCCGTAGTGGCGGTAATCGATCACGCCGGTACCATCGGTTGCCGGCTCCAGCAGGACCGCCCCGCTCCCGTCCCCGAAGATGACGCAGGTCGTGCGGTCGGTATAATCGATGATGGAGGACATCTTGTCAGCCCCCACCACGATTACCTTCTTATGCTGGCCGGATTCGATGAATTTCGCGCCAACGGTAAGGGCGTACAGGAATCCGCTACAGGCTGCACTCACGTCAAATCCGAAAGCCTTGCGTATTCCTGCTTTGTAAGCGGCTACATTAGCCGTATCCGGGAAGATGCTGTCGCCGGTTACGGTAGCGCAGACAACCAGTTCCACCTCGTCGGGGTGGGTGCCCGTTTTGTCCAGCAGCTTACGCAGCGCCTGCTCGACCATAACCGAGGTTCCTTTGCCTTCCCCTTTTAGGATGCGGCGTTCGCTGATGCCCGTCCGGGAGGTGATCCATTCATCGCTCGTATCGACGATGGTGGCGAGCTCTTCATTCGTGAGAATGTAGTCGGGTACATAGCCCTGAACCCCGGTAATGGCGGCGCGAATCTTGGTCATAGGTGGTAGCAACGGTCAGTTTGGCGGCACAAGGTACAGTAGCCGGCTCCGGTCGCCAACTCAAGCCCGGCGGGTTTACCGGTCGCTAAAAGTCCAGACCCAACGACAAGTGCAGCTTGCCCGGCTGCCGCAGACCGGTCTCGACCCCCCAGCCGTAGTCGACCCGGATAAAGTAGCCGAAGAGGCTCGTCCGTACGCCGGCACCGTAACCGTAGACGATGGGTTCGCGGAACCGCCGGACACGGACGCGGACGGGGCTGAAGCCGTCGTTATCCGTTTCGGGATATTCGGTGATGTTGACCGGGTTATCTTCGTCGAAGGGGTTGCGGCCCGACCAGGCGGTACCGGTATCGAAGAAGCCGACGACTTGGAAATCACGCAGGAAGGCCGAGCGTAGGTTCCCGAACAGGTAATTGAAGACCGGTACCCGGAGCTCGGCGTTCGCCAGCGCATAGGTGCCCCCGTTGCGGATGTTGATATCGAAGCCCCGCAGCGGGTTAGCCAAGTCCTGGAATACGAAGTCCGAGGTAGTGGGGGTTGGGATGCCCTCGTTGAAATTTCGCAGGACGCTATTGTCCGCGCCCCCCAGGTAATAGAGCACCTTTTGCCGTCCGAAATTGGTGGCTCCGGCAAACCGCAGGGCGATGATACTCCGCTTCAGAATCCGCTGGTAATGACGGGCATCAACCCCGACGATACCCAGGATACCGGGCTCGAACTGCGAGCTCACCCCCTCATCAAAGGAAATATTGAAGCTTTTGAACACATCCCCGTACAGTTTATAGCGGCTCCCCATACGGAGGTTGGTCCCCAGGTTGAGGGTGTTATCAAAGACGTACTCGAGCCGCAGCCCGACCCGCTCCGTACTCAGGGGTTCCGTTTGCAGGGCGGCCAGCTCGGTGGGCAGGGTTTGTACCCGGTCGCGACGAACCGTCGCCGTGGCCCGCAGACTGCGGAAGATATCGAGGGGGTAGCGGACCCCATACTGTGCCATCAGGGTGTTCTCTTCCACTAATCGGGGCTGATCGGGAAAGACCGACCGATCGAATGTCCCTTCCTGCAGCCGGCGGTTGCGCCGGTAAAAGGTGTAAATCCGGTCGAGCCGCCGCCGTACGTCCCTACCGGTAAGGAAGTACTCCGTTCCGTTGAAGCTCGTCGGGATGCGGATCCCGCCTTCGATGACGTAATCTTCCAGCAGGTCCACGAGATTTCCCTTCAGGAGAATGCCGACTGGCTGCTGAGTATAGCCGTCCGGGTTCGCGGCTACGGTATTGATGCCGTCGAAGAGGGGCTCGTTGTCGACCGTCGTTTTCACGTAGTTCACCCGGAACGTGGTGCGGTAGGAGGTGACCTTACCCGGCCGAAAGCGGTAGATCCGGTTCAGTTCGGGGGCCGGTCGTTCGCCCCGTACGGCGGGCAGCCCGCGATCCCGTCTGGTGACGGGTCGGTCGTTCGCCCCGCCCACTACCGTCAGTGGGGGTCGGGTACCGGTACTGTCGGGGCGGGCCGCGGCGGGCGGCGACTCCGTCCGGCGGTCGGTGTCCAGTAATTCGGTGACCCCCGGGGAGGTCACCGGCGGCGGGGCAACCGTATCCTGGAAGCGGGTCTGAAAAAGAAGACCCTCCTCGTCCGGGGCATCCTCCGGGTTGATCCGGTTGGGGCGCATGACCCGATCAGTAGGCTGTCGGGCGGTGGTGGTGAACTGGGGCACGACCTGTCCGGCATCCTGGTAACTGCGGCGGCGGTAGGCGGTCGGGCGCAGACTTACCGCGGCGGTGGTATCGAAGGTGAAGCGGCGGATATAGGTGTCGCCCTGATCGATGAAGCTCTCTACGCCAACGGGAAGTCCGCCACTACCATCGAGGCGCAGGATATTTGTCCCATAATCGGTGGTGGCCTCGGTCACCGCCCGCTCGCGAATGACCGGGAAAATGGCAATGGAATCGATGAGGGCCGTATCGAGGGATTCCAGCGTGGAATCGCCGTGCATGGTAATCTCCGTTCCGTCTTCCAGGTAGATCGTCTGCTCGTAGTGGTCGATGTAATCCTCCAGACGGGCCTGAAAGCGGTTGTAGATCCCGTTGACGTCGCTCAGGTAGGCAAAGTGCTCCCCGTCGATGGCGGCTGGCTCCCGCTCGTCGGCCAGTGGCGTATCGGTGATGCGCACTAGGTGCCCCGGCTTGTTCTCCAGATCGTAGTAGAACAGATCGTAGTGGTTAATGGGAAGCAGGGTGTCCAGCCGCTGGGCCAGTAGGCTGGTGTCCGGGCGATTGCTGGCGAAAACGACGCCCCGCCGGCCGCGGATGTCGACGGGCACCGCGTCCAGGTCGTCCCAGTGGTCGTTGGTGATCTTGACCGCCTGCCGGGTGGCCGGGTAATAGTGGTAAATGTCGCTGAAGCCATCAGCCATCGCCGAGATAATGAAGTTGACCGGCCCGTTGTAGGCGAGGGTCAGCACGCGGTCCAGGCGAATCCCGAGGATGTCGGTCTTCTTCTCCCCGTTCGCCAGGTTGTACAGCAGCAACTTCGGCTGGTCGCGGAACTCGTACAGGATGGCCAATTCCTGATTGTTGGGGTTGAAGTCGATGAGGGGGTATGCGTAGTCGGTGGCCTGCAGCAGATTGCGTTGCCCACCCTTCAGGATCAGCTCCCGCTCGCCGGTGCTTACGTCCTGCACGAATACCTTGTACTTGCCGATCTCGTTCTGAATGTAGGCCACCTTGCTGCCGTCCGGGCTTAGCTTTACCTGCGTGATGGGCAACTGCTTTTTGTTGGTGATCAATAAGGGGTCCTCGGTCGGTATCCGTTTGCCGCTGGCATCTTCGGCGTAGCGGTTCTGGAAATACTCCATCCAGTTGAAGAGCACGTTGTCGTAGCCGCTACCAAGCACGTAGAGGAAACCATTCTCCACCGAGCGGTTGATGCGCGTCAGGTACAGCAGGTTACTGACCGTCGGCTTGCCCATATTGGTGGCGATGTAGTACCAGAGGGAATGGCCGGCCAGGCGGGGGTAGTCTTCGGCCAGGTCTTCGAAATCTTCGTACTCACCGGTGCTGAGCAGATCGCGCAGCTGGTCGTCCAGTTCCGAGTTCCAATCCTCGCCGAGGTAGGCCACGAGCCCGGGCTTGAACCACTCGGGCAGGTTGAGCAGCACGGCGTTCTGCACCACCTCCTGCACCGTCGAGCCATAAAGCAGCTGCTCGATGTACACGCTGGCCATGGCCTCGCGCACCTGCCGCCGCAGGTCCAGGTGATCGCCGGTGAAGTAGACGAAGGCCTTGTTGCCCAGGAATTTGGCGCGTGTACCGCCGACGTAGCTGGTGTTCGCGTTGATGGACTGATTACCGGTGAGCTCGAAAACCTCCTCAGCCCCGATATTACTCTGCTTGACATCGGTGATGTCACGGTACGTGATGAGTTGCACCTTTTCGTTCAGGCGGCTCTCCAGCATCTTCTGGATGTAGGCGAAGTCGTACTCGGCCAACTGAACGACGGCCTGGCCGACGCCCTGGTTGTTGCCGTACCAGTAGGTGATGAAGTTGTCCGAATCGTACTTCTCCCAGTCCGAAAAATCATTGTGGTACTGTACGCGGTTCTTCCCGAACTCGACCCGGGCGGTTTGGGCACGCAAACTCACCAGAGCGAGAAGACAAAACAGAAGCAGGAGACCGGGACGCATGAAGGGGAAGTTAGCGTGTTTCAACGCTACAATCAACGGGCCGCGTGTGAATAAGTTAGCCTTACTCTTCGAGATACTGAGCGACCATCTCCTGCACGACATCCTTGAGGTACATCTTGCGCTCCTTGGCCTGTTCCTTGAGGGTCAGCAGGTGCTGCTTGTTGAAGACCAGGGTGACGCGCTTGGTTTCGGGCTTGACCGGCTCGTCGGGCTGGCGGTCGGGGTCGTCCTGTACCGTGGAGCGGATGAGGTAGTCCAGCCCGGTACGGCGGCTGCGGCCGCGGCTACGGCGGTTGTCGTCACTAATGAAGACGTCCAGATTCTTCGTGAAGTTCTTGCTGGTGATCTTCTTGGTCGCCCTCTTGGTTCTGACCGGCACGTCCACTTCCACCACTTCCTCGTTGACGGCCTGGGGGTCGTCGCCGATGAGGTAGTCGTCCTCGAACAGGCCGGAGAGGTTGTCGGTGAATCGTTTCTTAGCCATGGCGAGCTTACTTGGCGGGTGTCGGAGCGGGTTTTCTTTCCGGGCGCGGGCGCAGGTGCGGGGGATTCTCGGTACGATCCAGGATCTCCTTACACACCTTCAGGTAATCCTTGGCCCCATGGCTCGACTTGCTGTAGGTGAAGATATCCTGCCCCTGGGAGGGGGCCTCGGCCAGGGCTACGTTGCTGCGGATGTAGGTATCGAAGACCAGCGGTCCGAAGTACTTCTTGATCGTATCCACCACGTCGCGGTTGAGTACCTTCCGCTGGTCGTACATGGTGGCCAGCACGCCGCTGATGTGCAGCTCCTTATTCAGCCGCAATTTCACCTTCTGGATGACCTGCTTGATCTTGGCCAGCCCCTGCAGTGCCAGGAATTCGGTCTGCAGCGGGATGATCACCTGCTGGCTGCTCGTCAGCGCATTCAGCGTGAGCAAGCCCAAACTCGGCGGACAGTCGATGATAATAAAGTCGTAGTCCTCATCCACCCCGGCGAAGAGCTCCCGCAGGATGAATTCCCGGCCGGCCTCGTTAACCAGTTCCATTTCGGCGCTGGACAGGTCCAGGCTGGAGGTGACGACGTGGAAACCGGGCTTGATCTCGTAGGGGCTCAGGTCGCTCTCCCCCATCATGCTCTCGTAGATCGTCACGGGCTGACGGGGGATGCCGAGGCTGAGGGTCAGGTTAGCCTGGGGGTCGAGGTCGACGAGCAGTACGCGCTGCCCGAGCTCAACAAGCCCGGCTCCGATGTTGATGGCGCTGGTCGTTTTGCCGACGCCGCCTTTGTGGTTCAGTAAGCTTAATACAGTTGCCATGCGGGTAGCTTGGTGGGACGGCGAAGGTACGGAAATATATCAGCCCCGCCCGTTAGCAATCGGCCGCGCCGGGGCATTCCGTAATTTCAGCCGTATGCGGACCGCCCCGATTCTTCTCTCCCTCCTGCTCCTCGCCGGTTGCCAGCGCGCCACCACCGCCATTCCCGACGTGAAGGCCCGCCTCGGTGAGCTGCACTACTCCGCCCCGGTCGGCGGGGTGACGGGCACCGAATCTCCCGCCTTCCGCGCCGAATTCCTGACCCCCGGCACCGTCCTGCGTCAGATCGAGGTCGGCACCACGGGGAATGCCGACTTCCTGGTCGTACAGTGCCTACGCTTCACCTACACCGATGCGGACGGGCGCGAGCAGGTCTATACCGTCGGCCGCCCGGCGGGGGCTGAATTTGCATCCCCCTACCCCGTACCACCAGGCGGGCAGTGGATCGGCATCAGCGGGCGGGCCGGCTGGTACATCGACGCCGTGCAGTTCCACTTCTCGGATGGTAGCGTGAGCCCCCTCTACGGCGGGCGGGGCGGCGATACCACCTTCCGTACCCTGATCACTCAGAACGCCGATGGGGGTTACCGGGGCGAACTGCGGGGGATCTACGGCCACGCGGGGGAGTTAGTGGAAGTACTGGGGCTGATCTTCTGGCCGGTGGAGTAGCCCTGGCGGACGCGGCAAGCCACAGCCGACGGCAAGGCAATCCCCGCCCTACCTTTACCGTTCCCCTAGCTCATCGCCCCGGTCTTGATTCCCCTCCTTCGTAGTGCCTTCGTTGTTTTTCTGGTCCTGGCTTGCACCTGCGCCCGCGCCCAGATCGCAACGGCCTCCATCAGCGGCCGGGTGACCGACGGCGTCAGTGAACAGCCTATCGACTTCGCTACCGTCTACGTCCGCGGAGCCACTACCGCCGTGGAGACCAGCCAGACGGGCCGCTACGTCACCACCGTGCCCGCCGGCCAGGACTTCGTGCTCGTCTTCAGCCGCATCGGCTACCGGGAAACCGCCGTGAACGTGGCCGCCCTGCCCGAAGGCTCCCGCAAACAGATCGACGTGGGCCTCGTACCCGTAGAGAGCGCGCTGGAGGTCATCGTCCGCGAAAGCAAGATCGAGGAGGGCGGCATGATCCGCGAAGACCCCGAGCAGCTTCGCCTCCTGCCCTCCATCACCGGCAACCTGGAGAGCATCCTGCCCAGTATCGCCCTCGGCGTGAGCAGCGGCGCGGGCGGCGAACTTACCAGCCAGTACAACGTCCGCGGCGGCAACTACGACGAAAACCTGGTGTACGTCAACGACTTCGAGATCTACCGCCCCCAGCTCGTGCGGCAGGGGCAGCAGGAGGGGCTCACCTTCGCCAACCCCCGCCTGATGCGCAGCCTGAGCTTCTCCTCGGGGGGCTTCGAGGCCCGCTACGGCGACAAGCTCAGTTCGGTGCTCGACATCAAGTACAAGCGCCCCGATAGCCTACGCGCCAGCCTCGACGCCAGTCTGCTCGGCGGTTCGGCCCACATCGAGGGCAGCAAACAACTCGGCGGCTCGGCCTACCAGCGGCTGCGCTTCCTGGGCGGCGTGCGCTACAAAGACACCCGCTACATCCTCGGCAGCCTGGAAACCACGGGCGAGTACACCCCCAGTTTCTACGACATCCAGGCCTACGTGACCTACGACTTCAGCCGCACCCTCCAGCTCGGGCTGTTGGGCAATTACAACCGCAGCATCTACAACTTCCGACCCGTGCAGCGGGAAACGGCCTTCGGGGGCTTCTTCGAAACCCTGAGCCTGTTCACCGCCTTCGAGGGGGCGGAGCGGGACGACTTCCTCACCCAGATGGGCGGCCTCTCGCTGACCTACATCCCCGAGCGGGCGGCCAACCCGCTGTTCCTCAAGTTCCTCACCTCGGCCTTCCGCAGCGACGAAGACGAGGGCATCAGCATCGGCGGCGCCTACACCCTCGGCAACCTCGACACCGATCTCGGCTCGGAAACCTTCGGGCAACAGACCAGCATCATCGGCACCGGCGTGCAACAGCAGAACGTCCGCAACTTCCTGAACATCCAGGTCTACAATGCCGAGCTGCGCGGCGGACTGGAGCTCAACACCGGCGACGCCACCACCTCCCGCAGCCACTTCCTGCAGTGGAGCGGCAAAGTGCAACACGAGCGCATCGACGACTACATTAACGAGTGGGAGCGGCTGGACTCGGCCGGCTACAGCCTGCCCTTCGACGAGGATGCCGTGCGGCTCTTCAGCGTCCTGAAGACGGAAAACCAGATCAACAGCACCCGCTTCAGCGGTTTTTTCCAGGACAC
>CAZKPE010000002.1:3140-61545 GCA_964554545.1 uncultured Lewinella sp. | reverse complement strand
TGTAGGTCCGCCGGATGCCGAGCTTGAAGCGCTGCTTGGTGACGGCGGCTTCCTCAACGCGCAACAGGTAGGCGATCTGGATGTCGGAGTAGCCCACCTGTTTGAGTTCGCGGAAAAAGGCCTCGGGTAGGTCCTCCGGCACGTTGTACTTCTGCACCTGGGCGTCGTAGTCGACCAGTCGTTTGATCTGGTTGATGAACCAGGGGTCGATCTTGGTCAGCTTCTGGATCGTCTTGCGGGGTACGCCGAGGCGCAGGGCGTCCTTCAGTCGGAAGATGCGGTCTTCGCTGGCGTTTTCGAGGCGGTACAGGATGTCATCCGTCTTGATCCATTCCTTGACGTCGGAGCCCAGTCCGGCCCGTCCGTTCTCCAGCGACTGGCAGGCTTTCTGCAGGGCTTCGAGGAAGTTCCGTCCGATGCCCATGACCTCGCCGACCGACTTCATCTGTAGGCCCAGTTTATGGTCGGCACCGGGGAATTTGTTGAAGTTCCAGCGCGGAATTTTGACGATCACGTAGTCCAGTGTCGGCTCGAAGAAAGCCGAGGTGGTCTTGGTGATCTGGTTCTTCAGCTCGTCGAGCCGGTAGCCCAGGGCCAGTTTGGCGGCAATTTTGGCGATGGGGTAGCCGGTGGCCTTACTGGCCAGGGCCGAGGAGCGGCTCACCCGGGGGTTGATCTCGATGACGATGAGTTCCTCCGTCTCCGGGTTCTGGCTGAACTGGATGTTGCAGCCCCCGGCGAAGTTGCCCATCGAGCGCATCGCCAGGATGGCCTGGTTGCGCATATCCTGGTAGGCGGTATCGCTCAAGGTCATGGCCGGGGCCACGGTGATGCTGTCGCCAGTATGAATGCCCATGGGGTCGAAGTTCTCGACCGTACAGATGATGACCACGTTGTCGGCCGCGTCCCGCAGTAGTTCGAGCTCGAATTCCTTCCAGCCCAGTACGGCCTTGTCGATCATGACCTCGTGGGTCGGGCTGGCATCAAGCCCCCGCCGCAGCATCTCCGGGAATTCATCCTCTTCGAAGCAGAAGCCGCCACCGTAGCCCCCCAGGGTGTAGCTCGGTCGGATGACCAGCGGGAAGCCGATCTCCTGGGCCGCCTCCATCCCCTCCAGAAAGGAGTTGGCGATCATGGCCGGGGCGCACTTCAGCCCGATGTCGTGCATGTGCAGGCGGAAGGCTTCCCGGTTTTCGGCCAGCTCGATGGCGGCCAGGTCGACGCCGATCAGCCGGCAGTCGTATTTTTCCCACAGCCCGACTTCCCCGCACTCGATGGCCAGGTTAAGGGCCGACTGCCCCCCCATCGTCGGCAGCACGGCGTCGATCTGCTGTTCCTTCAGGATGTGCTCCACGCTCTCGATCGTGAGCGGCAGCAGATAGACATGATCGGCCGTCATCGGGTCGGTCATGATGGTGGCCGGATTCGGGTTCAGGATGGTCACCTCGATCCCCTCCTCCCGCAGACTTCGACTCGCCTGACTGCCGGAATAGTCGAACTCACAGGCCTGGCCGATAATGATGGGCCCGGACCCGATGATGAGTACGGATTTAATACTGTTGTCCTTCGGCATGGGGTGGGGGATTGGTAAACTGGCGCGAATATAGGGCGGGGCGCGGACGCAGGTGCAATGTCGGCTGGCGGATATTCAGGGCCGGGCCGTCAATCCATTTATGGTTACCATTACCCCGATCAACCCTTCCGCTTTGTCCGATACCGTCACCGTCGCCCTGGCCCAAATCTCCCCCGTCTGGCTGGACCGATCCGCCACTACCCGAAAGATTTTGAATTGGATGGACCAAGCCTCCCGGGAAGGCGCCGAATTGGTCGTCTTCGGGGAAGGCCTCTTACCCGGCTACCCCTACTGGCTGGCCTATACGGATGGCGCCGCCTGGGATAAGCCGATCAATAAGGAGCTGCACGCACATTACCTGCGTAACGCCGTCTGCATCGAAGATGGAGACCTGGAAGAAATCACCCGCCTGGCCGCCAAACTCAAATTAGCCGTCTACATCGGCATTATCGAACGCCCCCGGGACCGCGGCGGACACAGCCTCTACGCCAGTCTCGTCTACATCGATCGGGACGGAAAGATCCAAAGCGTTCACCGCAAGCTACAGCCGACCTACGACGAGCGGCTGACCTGGAGCCCCGGCGACGGCCACGGACTGCGCACCCACCGCCTCGGCCCCTTCACCGTCGGCGGATTGAACTGCTGGGAAAACTGGATGCCCCTGCCCCGCGCCGCCCTCTACGCCCAGGGCATGAACGTGCACATTGCCGTATGGCCCGGTAGCGACTACAACACCCGCGACATCACCCGATTCATTGCCCGCGAAAGCCGCGGCTACGTCCTCTCCGTCTCCGGACTGATGACCGTCGACGATATGCCAATCGATACGCCCCACCGTGATGTCATCGTGGCCCGTGCCCCCCACGACCTTAGCAACGGAGGAAGCTGCATCGCCGGCCCCGATGGCGAATGGGTCCTCCCACCGAATACCAAAGGCGAGCAACTAATCCTCCAAACGCTCCACTTCGACCGCGTCCTCCAGGAGCGCATGAATTTCGACCCCGCCGGCCACTACGCCCGCCCCGACGTCACCCACCTCACCGTCAACCGCCACCGGCAGTCCACCCTCCATTTCACGGATTCCCCGTCCATCCCCCGGCCCTAGGCCGTCCATCCCCGGGCTACGCCCGGTCCATCCCATTCCATCTTTTACCATTCCCCTAACACCCGCGCCCCGCCGCCCCCTAAACCCTTTGCCCACATCAAACCGTTTACCTTGCGCCCAAACAACCAATGCATGAAATTTACCTGGCTCAGCCTCGTACTCCTATTCGCTTTCTCCCTCACCGCCCAGGACCAGGCCCCCGACAACTGGTGGGAACTGGACCGTAGTGAAAACAGCTTCCCCGGTGTAAGTGCCCAGAAGGCCAACACGTATCTGGAAGGCAAAAAAGCCACCCCGGTAGTTGTCGCGGTGATCGATTCCGGCGTCGACATTGAGCACGAAGACCTCGCCGGCGTCGTCTGGACCAACGAGGACGAGGTGCCCGATAACGGCATCGATGACGACCGTAACGGCTACGTCGACGACGTGCACGGCTGGAACTTCATCGGTGGCGCCGACGGCCGTAACGTGGACCAGGAGAATCTGGAGGTCGTCCGCCTTTACAACCGCCTGCACGCCAAGTACAACAACCGCAACCGCGACGGACTGAACCGAAAGGAGCGCGCCGAATACGACCGCTACCAGGAGTATAAAAAAGAGATCGAGAAAAAGCAGGAGGAACTCGGTCCCACCGCCCAGCAGTATAAGATGGTCATGGAGGCCATGGACGCCGCCGTGGAGGCAATCGGGAAGGAAGCCGACGACGTGACCGCCGCCGACGTGGCCGCCCTCGACGCGACCGACGAACCCGGTCTGGCGATCGTTAAGCAGGTAATCGCCAATGCCGCCGCCGGAGGAGCAAGCTTCTCCGAAGTCTACGACCAGGTGAAGGGAGCCAACGACTACTTCTCCCGGCAAGTTGACTACAACTACAACACCGACTTCGACGCCCGCGACATCGTCGGCGACAACCCCGAAAACTTCGACGAGCGCTATTACGGCAATAATAATGTGGAAGGCCCCGACGCCGCCCACGGCACCCACGTGGCGGGTATCATTGCCGGCATGCGCGATAACGGAATCGGCGTCAACGGCGTCGGCGGCGACCACGTGCGCATCATGAGCGTCCGCACCGTTCCCAACGGCGATGAACGCGACAAGGACGTAGCCAATGCCATCCGCTACGCCGTTGACAACGGAGCGAAGATCATCAACATGAGTTTCGGCAAAGGTCAGAGTCCCTACAAAAAGGAGGTCGACGCCGCCATGAAGTACGCCCAGAAGAATGACGTGCTCCTGGTCCACGCCGCCGGCAATGACGGAAAGGAACTCACACTGACGAACAATTACCCGAACGACATCTATCTGGGCAAGAAGCGCGGACTCAAGAACTGGATCGAGGTAGGCGCGACCAGTTCCGCCTACGACGAAGGACTGGCCGCCGGCTTTTCCAATTATAATAAGAAGTACGTCGACGTTTTCGCCCCGGGAGCCCGCATCTACAGTACCATCCCGGATGATGAATACGCCAAGTTCGACGGTACCTCCATGGCCGCCCCCATGGTCGCCGGCATCGCCGCCCTGCTGCGCAGCTACTTCCCCGACCTGACCGCCCGTCAGGTGAAGGAGATCATCGAGGAGAGTGCCCTGCCGGTCAATTTGTCCGTGAACAGACCCGGTTCGGAGGGTGAGCAGGTCAGCTTTAAGGAGCTCAGCCGCACTGGTGGCCTGGCGAATGCCTACAACGCCGTGAAGGTCGCCGAGCGCACCAAGGGCAAGATCCGCAAGCAGCGCGACGAGCGCGACGAAAGCCTGCGGCAGTACTAGGTGGTCCGGCTTACTGAATTTTCCCATGGCGCGGGCTGCGGCTGTAAAATCGCCCCGGCGGTCCTGGACCGAATTTTAGGAAAGAGCGGCACGTCGGCCCACTTTTCTCAGCTACTGGTCGGTAACGACGAACGGGACGATGCCGCCGTCTACGACCTTGACGACGGTACGGCCGCGATCTCGACGACCGATTTCTTTATGCCCATCGTCGACGACCCCCAGACCTTCGGGCGCATCGCCGCCACCAATGCCATCAGTGACATTTACGCCATGGGCGGCAGCCCGCTGATGGCCATCGCAATCCTGGGCTGGCCCGTCGATAAGCTTTCCCCCGAGGTGGCCGGTCAGGTTGTCGAAGGGGGCCGACTGGCCTGCGCCGAAGCCGGTATCCCCCTGGCGGGTGGCCACAGCATCGACAGTCCGGAGCCTATCTTCGGACTGGCGGTCACCGGCCGGGTCGACATCGCCCACCTGAAGAAGAACGGCGGGGCCAGGGAAGGGGACCTGCTGTTCCTCACCAAGCCGCTCGGGGTCGGTATTCTCAGCACGGCCCAAAAGAAGAAAAAGCTTCGCCCCGAAGATGCCCTTCTGGCAACGGAGCAGATGGTCCGACTCAATACGCTGGGGCCGATCCTGGCCCGCCACGACTTCGTGCACGGGATGACCGACGTGACCGGTTTCGGTCTGCTGGGTCACCTGGGGGAGATGTGCACGGCGAGTAAGTTGGCGGCATCCGTACGACTGAATGACGTGCCCCTGATCGATACGCTAATCCTGGATCATTATCTACAGGCAGGCTGTATCCCCGGCGGTACTAAGCGCAACTGGGCGAGCTACGGTGCGGGTATCGAGCTGCCGGATGAGCGGGCCAAATGGCTGCTTGCCGATCCTCAGACGAGCGGTGGCCTTCTCGTGGCCGTGGAACCCAGGAGGGAGGCCGACTTCGTCCGGATTTGCGGTGAACAGGGCCATACCGTTCGGCCTTTTGGGCGCATGGAAGCCCTTTCACCAGAGATCCGGATTCGCGTGGTGTGAACCAATGAGCGGGCGGCTTGCTTATTGGGTACAACCCACCCCGATGACCCAAGCCCTACCCCTCTCCCAACTGCCTCCCGGCCACATGCACCAGGTGTCGGTCGGCGATTACGACATTCTGCTCGCTAACGTCGACGGAGAAGTATTTGCCATTGAGAATAAGTGCAGCCACTATGGCTTCGCCCTGACCAAAGGCTCACTCTGCGAACACCGCGTGCGCTGCCCCCTGCACCACGCCTGCTTCGACGTCCGCACCGGCGAACAGATCGAGGCCCCAGGAATGGACGGCGTGCCCCGCTTCCTCACCGAGGTGCGGGATGGGCAGATCTACGTCAGCAAGGACCCGATCAATCTGAACAACCCCTTACCCCAACTGCAGAGGGAGGAGGAGTTCGGGAAGATGTTAAATCCCTACTACGACTACCTGATCGTAGGCGGGGGAGCCGCTGCGGCCTACGCCATCGAGTCAGTTCGTGCCCGCGATAGCGAAGGAAGCGTACTCGTGCTCAGTAAGGAACGATTGACGCCCTACGATCGTACCAAAGTCAGTAAGGGCTTCATGCAGGAGGATATGGAACCGGAAAAACTTCCCCTTCGGGACCCGGAGTTTTACCGCCGCATTGGAGTAGACTTTCGGGCGGGGACGCAGGTGCAGGCTTTAGACCTCAACGAAAAGCAAGTGACCACCGACTCCGGTACCACGGCACGTTACGGGAAGGTACTGCTGGCTACCGGCGGAAAACCACGGCAACTGCAGGTGCCCGGGGCGGAAAAGTCCAATGTCTTCACGGTTCGCAAAGCCAAGGACGCCATCCGGGCTCGTAAGCACGTAACTTCCGGAACCAAGGTCATCATCGTCGGGGGCAGCTTTATCGGGCTGGAGTCCGCGATGAGCCTGGGGAAGCGCGGCGGCGACATCACCGTAGTCACCCCCGAAGCGGTGCTGTTCGAGAAGGTTTTCGGGGAACGGGTCGGAGCCTACATTCAGTCTTTACACGAAGCGGCAGGCGTGCGCTTCCGGTTGGGTTGCCGCATCAAGGAGATCAGCGGAAACGGTACCGCCACCGGCGTTGTACTGGATGACGGTACCGACTTGCCCGCCGAGGTGGTCGTTGTGGGTATCGGCGTTCAACCGGCAACGGACTACGTTGAGGGAGTAGCCTACCGGGATGACGGCAGTCTGAGCGTCGACAATCACCTCTCCCTGATGGGAGATACCGCCTTTGCCGCTGGTGATATTGCTACCTATCCCGACCGGGAGGGGATGGTACGGATCGAGCACTGGAAGGTAGCCGCCCAGCAGGGTAGGGTAGCGGGCCGGAATATGGCCGGAGCCGGTGAAGCCTACACGATGCTTCCTTTTTTTTGGTCCAATCAGCAGGGCATCAACTTTCGCTACGTCGGTCACGCAACGGATTGGGACGACATCGTCTTCGACGGCAAGCCGGGTGAAGAACCTTTTCTGGCCTTTTACCTGAAGGGCGATCAGGTTCAGGCCTGCCTGGGCGTCAAACGCGATGCGGAAGCAGCGGCCATCAACGAGCTCATGGCCCTGGGGAAAATGCCGGCGGTAAACCGTCTGGCCAATCAGGACTGGCTACAGCTTTGCCGGGAAGTATCCTGATTTCAGGGGGTGATCCAACTGAAGTTCCAGTCAACGTCCCGCCGCCTGGCGCGCATCCGGATGTTGGCCTCCCGGCTCAGGTAAAGGACATCCGCCCGCTCGAGCCGGGTTACCAGCACGCCGAAATTCTGACGAATCGTATCATACTGCTCGGGCGTAAGCTCATCTTCCTCCCACCACTTCGGTAAGTCATTGCTGGCCCCCGGAAGGTTGGTTCCGGGAGCATGTCGCGTGGCATAGGCGCGCAAACTGTGTTTGGGGAGTTCGGTAAAGATGACCCTGCTCTCTTCCTCATTCAGCCACCGCGTACTACCCGACCCGGAAAACTGTATCGAAGCCTGTTCGTCCCAGATTAACCAGTGAAAGTCCTTTTTTTCACCCTCCATTCCGTTCGCCTTTGCGCTTCGCCGATCGGTGTAGGCCCACAGTTCGGCGGTATCACGGTCGCTTTTTCGCAATACGACCGTACGGCTGCGAGGTGAACCGCTCGGACCGCAGTCGGTCAAAGTGGCACGTATGCCCGTTTTCAAGGTCTGCCATCCGGCTTGCCAGAACGTTTCTGGTGAATGTTTAAATGCAATCATGCCAAAGTTTACACGTTAAACTTTATCTTTAGGATCAGATTCGTAAATTTGCTACGTATTCTTTATGGACGAAAGCAAGTAACTTCCGGTTCCGCAAAACAAATTAGCTAGTCGCGTGTGACTTCTCCATCCGGCTGCGTCATAAGGGTCCCAGGGTATTCCTGGCATCTTGTGTATGAAGAATTATGGGTTTTAGGTGTTTTTTCCGAGGGGCCCGGACATATGTCCGGGCCCTCTTTCGGTCAACCCCGGCCGGGAAGCTAACGTTGTGTAGCTACTAACATCTCCACATGGACTTTCTCACTCTCTTTGCCGTCATTTTTGGTGTTTTCGCGCTCAGTTTCGTGCTGATTAATATCCGTCAACTCGTTACCGGCAACGAATTTCGGGGTACCTGCGCGAGTAACAACCCGATGCTGAAGAATAAGGTCGGCTCCTGCGAGGTCTGCGGTAAGCAGCCGGAGGAGGATTGCCAGATGCCGGAAATGCCGAAGGCCTAAGAATTATACTTCCCGAAGGCAGTGCCTGACCATCGCCGTGGCCGAGGCGCTCTGGGCCACCACCCGCCGGACCGCCAGGAGGTCCGTGGAAAATGAACTGGAACGGAAGGTTTTCAGGTACTCCGCGTTGAAGAGCAACTGGGTTTGCACCATGTGCCGACACTTCAGTAAAAGATACTGCCGCTGCTTGGGGTCAAAGGCCACCACGTAGATGTATTTCCCCGCCGCCTGCTCCAAATTAACCAGGTAGGGATAGGGGAAATAATCGTCGTTCCAGATATCGTAGAGCCCGGCCTCGAATAGCGGGTAAATTTTTTGCTCCCCCTTTCCCCCTTTCGCCGAAAATTCTGCTAAAAAGGTGTTCAGCGCATCTCGCTGGGTCTCCACCGGTGCTTCCCGTAGCGGGTCGAGCTCGCTGTAGGGTTGCCAGCTATCCGTTCGAATGTCGTAGTAACTGGCCGGCCCGAGCCGAAGCTTGTAATCGAAACGGGGATACCCCGGGACTACGTAGCCCGGGTAGTAGTACCGCAAGCCCTGTTCCAGACAGTACTCCATTTCCAGCAACATAGTGTAGTAGCCCAGGCTGAAAGTCTTTAGCTCCGGATCGAAAATGCCGAGGATGCTTGCCGCTGACCGGTCCCCCAGATCGAAGTAGCTACAGGCGACCAATTGTTGACTGACACGCTCCCGCACCGTGACCTCCTGCGTTTGAAAGACGGTTTCCTCCCCGTAGTCCTCGAGGCTGTCCCGGATGGTAGGGGATAGACGACCGTTGAACGCCCCCGCGTAGCGTTCGTACAATGCTTCCCGCTCCTCGTCAATCGTACTGTCCCCGATCCGCGACTCGAAAACTTGCCGGTTCTTACGCAAAAGTTTACGCTGGCTGCGGCTGAAGGAAAAGTTGCGTAAGTCCACCCGGACCCAAATCGCTGAATACGGCTGATTATTGAAGAACAAAAAATGGGTGGTAAAGATGGTCGAGCCCATCCGGTACCATCCCCGCGAGAGGTGCCAGTCCAGGCTCTGCGGACTCAACGTAAAGGGTGTATTTTTTTCGGCGTAGGTGAACAGCATCGCGGTAGCCCTTAGGCCCTGGCAATATCCGAATTATCCATAGGACCGCTGTGTTAAAGCGTCATTACCGAGTCGCAGTCCACCAGATCGTCGGCCTCATTGCTGGCAATGATCAGGAGTCGATCGCGGGTGTAGTTACTAAGTTCCCGATTCAACCAGTCTGTGGAAGAATTGTCCAGCGTCAGACTCGGTTCGTCCAGCAGGATCAGGGGGGTGGCCGCGTAGATCGCGGTAGCTAGGAGTACCCGCTGCCGCATCCCCGAGGAGCACGCACTCAGGCGCCGGTTCCGCGCCGGCGTAAGCTCGATCCGCTCCAGAATAGTGGCTACGTTCAGTCCGGGCCGCAAGGGCTTTAATGCAAAATAGAAGCGCAGCACTTCCTCCACCGTCAGTTCTTCGGCCACCTCCAGGTAGGGGCCAGTCCAGCTCACGGAGCGGTACCATTCGCCGGTCGCAACCTCCTTCCCCGAACGCTCGCGGCGAATGAGCCCGCGGGTCGGGCTGAGCAGGCCCGCCAGTAAACGCATCAGGGTAGATTTACCGGACCCGTTACGCCCCGCGATCCCGTAGCGATTCCCGCTGTACCATTCTCCATTCACCTCGCGCAGGACCCACTGCCGGACGAAGCGCTTACTTACCTCCTGCAATTCGATACGGACCGGCTCAATTGCCATTGTCCAACGCCTGAAAGCTGCGGATAATTCCCGTACGTTCGGTGGAGGTGATGAAGCCGACCACCTCATCGCGCTCTTCCGACACCGGCACGCTGGCCTCGATCTCCGTGACGGCGTTCGTGATGTTCAGCCCCTTTACGAAGAGGATGCGATAAATTTCGTGAATGGCATTGATCTGGGCGATACTGAAGCCGCGACGCTGCAGGCCGATCCGGTTCACGCCGATGTAGCTGAGGGGTTCCCGTGCCGCGCGTATGTAGGGGGGCACGCTCTTGCGAACCAGACTGCCCCCCGCAATGAAGCTGTGGCGTCCGATGCGTACGAATTGCTGAACCCCTACCTGCCCTTCGATGATGACGTGATCCTCCAGCACCACGTGCCCGGCCAGATTGACGTTGTTGGCGATCACGATGTGGTCGCCGAGGATGCAGTCGTGGGCCACGTGGGCATAGGCCATAAGCAGGCAGTTGCGGCCTACCTGAGTAGTTCCGGCGGCAGCCGTTCCCCGGTTCACGGTGACGTATTCCCGGATGGTCGTATTGTCCCCGATCTCGGCGGTGGAATACTCCCCCCTGAACTTCAGGTCCTGAGGAATGGCGGCGATCACCGCCCCGGGAAAGATGCGTACGTTCTTACCAATGCGGGCACCGGAATAAATGGTCACATTGGGGCCGATTTCCGTGCCCTCCCCGACAACGACGTCGTCCTCGATGGTCGTAAACGGGCCGACACTTACGCCGGCTCCCATCTGGGCATTCGGATGGACGACGCTTAGGGAATGAATGGACATGAATTAGCTTGGTGAGTGAATGAGGCGGTCAACTGCGGCGAACGATCTGGGCAACCAGGTCGGCCTCTGAAACCAGTTTATTACCGACGTAGGCGGTGCCCCGCATCTGGCAGATGCCCCGCCGCACGGGCGCGATGAGTTCCATTTTGAACAAGACGGTATCCCCGGGAACGACGAAGTTCTTGAACTTCGCATTTTCGATCTTCAAAAAATAGGTATCCCAGTTACCGGGATCGTCCTGCTGGGTGAGGACGAGCAGGCCTCCGGTCTGGGCCATGGCTTCGATCTGCAGGACCCCCGGCATAACGTGGTTGCCCGGGAAGTGCCCCTGAAAGAAGGCTTCGTTGAAGGTCAGGTTCTTCAGGCCGACGATGTAGTTATCCGTCATCTCAATGATCTTGTCGATCAGCAGGAAGGGATACCGGTGGGGCATGATCGCGGCGATCTGCTCGATGTTGAAGACCGGGGTATCGTTGGGGTTGTAGCGGGGGCGGCCCTTGAGCCGGCGCTGGTCCAGATAGGCTTTTTTGAGCAGTTTGGTGAAGGCCACGTTCACCCGGTGCCCCGGCTTGGTGGCCATGATCCGCCCGCGGATGGGGACGCCCAGCAGACTGATGTCCCCCATTACGTCCAGCAGCTTGTGCCGGGCCGGTTCATTGTGGAACTTCATGTCCAGGGTGTTCAGGATGCCCTGCTCGGTTACTTCCACGGTCTCTTTGCCCATCTTCTTCGCCAGGGCGTTCAGGCGGGGCTGTGGAATGTGACGGTCGGCAATGACGATCGCATTGGTGAGGTCGCCTCCCTTGATCAGGTCGTGCTCGAAGAGGTGCTCCAGCTCGTGCAGGAAGACAAAGGTGCGGCAAGGCGCGATCTCGGCGGCGTAGTCTTCGTACCCCCTCAGCGTAGCATACTGCTGGCCGAGTACCGGACTGTCGAAGTCGATCATACTTACAACCTCGAACCCATCGTAGGGAAGGGCCACGATCTCCGAACCCGTCTCGGGGTCCCGAAAGGTGATTGGCTCCTCCACGATAAAGTAGTCCCGCGGGGTATCTTGATCCGCAAAGCCCGCTTCGAGCAGCCGATGCACGAAGGGGCTTGCGCTACCATCCAGAATGGGCACCTCGCCCCCATCGATCTCGATGAGCACATTGTCCAGCTGAAGGCCGCTGAGTGCACTCAGCAAATGCTCGATCGTCGATACGGTCGCCTTGCCGCTGCCCAGCGTCGTCGAACGTTCGGTACTGACTACGCGGTTGACATCTACGTTCAGCAGGGGCTGGTCGGGCAAGTCGGTCCGCTTAAATTTAACGCCGTGGCCGGTCGGAGCGGGCTTGAATACCAGGTTTACCTCCTGGCCGGTGTGCAAGCCCACCCCGCTGATCGAGACGGTGCTGGCAATCGTACGTTGATTCATAAACACTAAGGATGTCGGCGGGCGTACCGGGCCCTACGCTAGTTTCGCCGGCAAAGATAGGTTAGGCTTGGTTATACCGGTGGGTCGGGTCGCTGGCCCGGATGATATTCGGGTTCAACTCGTCACTTTCGGTCTCCCCGTCGCGCAACCGCACGATGCGGTGGGCGTGCTCGGCGATGTCCGGCTCGTGCGTCACCAGGATGACGGTGTTGCCCCGGTTCTGAATCTCTTCGAAAATTTCCATGATCTCGATACTGGTCTTCGTATCCAGGTTTCCCGTCGGTTCGTCGGCCAGGATGATGGCCGGCCGGTTGACCAGCGCCCGCGCTATGGCTACCCGTTGCCGCTGCCCGCCCGATAGCTCGTTCGGCCGGTGGTCCAGCCGGTCGCCTAGCCCGACGCTTTCCAGGACTTCGGCCGCTCGCTCCTGCCGTTCCCGGCGGCTCTGCCCGGCGTATACCAGGGGCAGGGCCACGTTTTCGAGGGTCGTCTGCCGCGGCAGCAGATTGAAAGTCTGAAAAACGAAGCCGATCTTCTCGTTCCGGATAGCCGCCAATTCGGCATCATCCATCGTGCTCACGTCCCGTCCGTCGAGGCGGTAGCTTCCCGAGGTAGGCGTGTCCAGACAGCCGAGCAAATTCATTAGCGTGCTCTTTCCCGAGCCCGACGGCCCCATCAGGGCGACGTATTCGTTGGTTTGGATCTGCAGGTCAACCCCCCGCAGGGCGTGTACCTGAGTCTGCCCCATGATGTAAGTCTTGGTAAGTTGCTGAATATCGATGACGGTGGACATAGGCGGAAAGGATTGTTCGGGGATCAGAGTACCCGGGGTACGCGAAAGTGACTGCCGTCGTGATCCGGGGCGTTCGTCAGCGCGGCGGCCCGGTCCAGTTGCGGGCCCACCGTATCGGGGCGCAACGACTGTTCGGTACCGGTCACGTAACGCAGCGGCTCCACGTCGGCGAGGTCCAGCTCATTCAGTTTGTCGACCATTGCCAGGATGCCTTTCAGGTCCGCGCTCAGGCTGTGTAGGCGCTCCGGGGGCAGGTCGAGTTTAGCTAACCGAGCCAGTCGCAATACTAGGTCATCTTCAATGTTCATCGGCTGCCTTTTCGACGAAGGTACGCCCTGGCTCGGCGGCGGGATCACTCGCGGCGTGCGATCACCTCCCAGGTGTGGTCCCCCAGAAGTTTCACGGTGGCGATGTAGTTATAGGGGGGGCGGGGACCCCATTCTTCGGGACTGACCAGGCTCATCACGTGGCGACCGTTCGTGCGCTCGTAGAGGTAATAGGTGCGCCCCACGATGGGGTCGATGTTCATCTCCGCCGCGTAGATCCGTTCGCTTACCGTCATCCGCTGCTGGATTTCATTGGCCTGCCGCGCGAGCAGTTCGATCTGAGCCTTTATCTGATCGAGTTGCATGTCGGTCTGCTCGTACATGGCCGACATAGCCAGGCCTTTGATTTTTCCCTTGTCGACGGCTTTTATCGTGGCCCCGCCCCGCTCGTGGGCGTAGGGCAGCAGGTGGGGATTCAGGGCGACCTTGTCCCCGTCGATGGGATTTATCATTTCCTCCTTCTCCTTTTCTTCGGCCATAAGGGATTAACCGGGCGGGTCGGATAAGGTTTGTGCGACGGAGCGCGGGTGCCAGCGGATCTGGTCGACGAAAGTCCACGGCCCGCCAGCGTAACGGTAACGGCTAATTCCAATAATGCGGATCGTGCAGGGCTCGTAGTGACGTTGCAGGTGCCGTAACAGACGACGGGCCTCCTGCGGATCCACCTTATTCTGGACGGTCAGGTGAGGCCTTCTCCAGGGTGCGGCGTCCTGGCGGCTGAGGTGGGGGGCGAAGCGATCGCGCAGTTGCCCGCGTAGTTCGAATAGTTGGTTGGCACGGACGGGGTAAGCCACACCGCGACCCAGGTTGATCGGTTCGCCCACTTCCGCCGCAACGGGTTGTACCGTTTCGCTTACTCGTTTGGCAGCCGCCATGAAATCGTCTCCGTACGCGAAGGGAATGCTGTGAAATAAGGTAAGGTGCGCCGCCAGGTAGTTCCGCTCGGCAGGGAAAAAGCGGTCGCGCAGCCGCGTAAAGGGAGCCAGGTCATCCGGGTCGATTGTCGCGGTGATGATGAAGGGGCGTTCGGGGGCTTCCATTATTTGGATTACCGGAATCCGGTCCTGCATGTTCGCCGGATGGCGCGGGGCATGGCGTAGCTAAAATCCCTATGTTTGGGGCGATCTACCGTATCGAACCATGCCCAGCAACCTGCAACTTTTGGTCAGTGTCCTCCTACTCGCGCTGAGTCAGCCGGCCATGGCCCAGTACCGGGCCACGAAGCGAACGGCCGACAAGGAGTTCGAGCTCCACGCCTACCATCTGGCGATCCGTAGCTACCAGCGGGTGCTGGAATACCGGGAGGATGATCAGGAAGCTCTGGCCCGCCTGGGTCATGCCTATCGAATGATCAACGAACTCGACTCGGCCCGCCAGTACTACGCCCGGGCGATGAATGGCCGGCGGGTTGCGGCCGAGACCCTACTTGGCTACGCCCATACACTGAAGATGCTCGGTGACTACGAGGAAGCCAAGCGGCTCTACCTGGCCTACGCCCAGGAAGAAAACCAAACCGTGGGTAGTCACTACGCAAACAGTACCGATTTCGCTCGCTCTCAGGCAGGGGAGTCGGCCGGTTATGCGATCGTGCGTCTCGACCTGAACACCGCCGCCCCCGAGTTCGGCCCGGCCCTTCCCCGGGCGGGTCAATTCGTCTTTAATACCGCCCGGGCCACCGACCCATTTGATGGGGTGATGACCACACGGCCCTACCTTGCAACCGTCCTCACTCCGGGCCAACTGCTCGACCCGGTACCCGTCGACTACGGCAATTTAGAGGCAAGCGGTAAGGTGGGCCCCGTTAGCTACAGTCCGGACGGGACGCAAGTCGTCTTCACCCGTAACACCTTCACCCCTGGTACGCGATTGATCCCCGAGGCCGGGGCGGTCCTGAATCTGTTCATCGCTGAGGTGAACCCGGCCGGACAGTGGGTCAACGCCCGTCCACTGCCTTTTAACGAGACCGTATCCAGCGCGGGATACGGTAGCTTTTCGCCGGACGGGCAGTCGATTTACTTCGCTAGCAACCGGGCGGGCGGCTTCGGTGGCTATGATATTTACCGGGCCCACCGACTAGGGGATGGCTGGGAGGCCTACCCTGAGAATATGGGTGCAACCCTGAATTCAATGGGTGACGAGATCACCCCGTACTACGACGGGAGCAGTCTGTTCTTCGCCAGCGACTACCATCAGGGGCTTGGCGGCTTCGATGTGTTCCGGGCGGAGATGGTTCGGCGGCGGCCCAGTCAACTATTCCACATGGGTAGCGCGATCAATAGCAGCCGTGACGATATGGGACTAATCTACGATCCGGAGAGCCGGACGGGTTACTTCGTATCCAATCGCCTCGGGAACAGCAGCCGCGAGGACATTTACTTTGTCTCTCCCGAAGCAGCTCCGGCAGTGGAACCCTCACCGGGTGCCCCCCCGGCCGGACCCGTCGCCGGAACGCCCGAGGGGGTCGACGTCGGCGACGCGCCGGCTCCCTACGGCACCGTACGTGGATTCGTGAGTAACCTCCAGACGGGTGCTCCGGTTCCCGATGCCGGCGTACTGATCGTCGACCGGGAGAGTGGACGGGCAGCAACAACCCGCAGCGACGTAAACGGAGCCTACTTCGCAAGCCTCGAAAATAACACGACCTACGACGTGAGTGTAGATGCCTACGGCTTTGAATCCATGCAATTCCCCTTGAAGACGGGAGCCACCCCCGATCCCGACCTTTTCGGTAACATCATGCTTCTGCCCGTACAGTCGACCACTTCTCCCGAAGAAGCAGCGGGAGACATCGTGGGTGGGGATTCCGAATCACCATCCCCGCCTGCACCTGCTCCGATAGCTATTGGGGCGCCCGCCTCCCCCGGTTTTGCCGTGCAACTGGCCAGTCTGAGTGGGCCACCCGACCTGGAGGCATTCATGGATATCAGCCACCTTGGCCGGCTATACAGCATCGAGGAGGGCGGACGGTACAAGGTTCGTCTGGGTGATTTCGCCAACCGCGACGCCGCCCTGGAAGCTACCCGGGAGGTGCGTGAGGCCGGGTACGCCCAGGCTTTCGTCGTTTCGCAGGCAGCCAGTGAATTATCGTCCCCGGCACCCTACGCCAATACCCCGGCAGTCACCGGAAGCTACCGGGTACAATTGGGTGCCTTCGGTCAGCCCCGGAATTTTGACCGCGAACGGGCCGCCAGCCTGGGCACCCTGCGTTCGGAGGTGCGGAACGGATTAACGGTCTTCCTCATTGAAGATATTCCCGACGCCGCCACCGCCCGTCGGGTCCAGGAGAAGGCCCGGGCCATGGGCTACCCCGGTGCCTATGCCCTCGAGCCCGTCGGTGACGGCTACCGAAAACTTCAATAGGATGCGGCACGCGTGGATAGTTCCGATCTTAGTGTGGGTAAGCGCTTCGCTGGCAGCTCAAAACCGGATAATCCCCCTCTACGACGGAGAGGTGCCTTGTGGGACCGGCCGGCCGCTGACCACCGAGACCAAAGCCGATATCGGCCTGTTACTGACGGACGTTCCCGCTCCGGAAATGCACCACTACGCACCGATTCCGCAAGCGGATCGGCACACTGCGATCCTCGTTATCCCCGGGGGTGGCTACTACGTCGAGGCCTGGGTACTGGAGGGAACCGATATCGCGAAATTCCTGACCACCCACGGCTACCACGCCTTCGTCCTCCGCCACCGACTACCCGGCCGGATCGAGGGGGACTGCAAACGGCGCGTGGCCCTGGACGATGCGCAGCGGGCTATGCTGCATCTGCGGCAACTGGGCGATAGTCTGGCGTTAGAGCGGATTGGCATTCTTGGTTTTTCCGCTGGCGGGCACCTGGCCGGTAGTGCCTCCGTACACCATCTCGGGGAGGGGGGACACAACAGTCGGCCCGACTTCAGCGTGCTAGTATACCCGGTGACGCTGATGGGGCAAGAAGGGGTAAGTCACCGGGGCTCGGCCCTGGCTTTGCTGGGAGAAGATCCCGACCCGGCAGACCTGCAATTTTACAATTTGCCGGAGCAGGTGGATACGACTACCCCGCCGACCATGCTGGTACACGCCGCTAATGACGAAGGGGTTCCGGTAGCTAACTCCCTGCGGTATTTCGAGGCCTTACAATCAGCCGGCGTTCCCGCAGCCCTGCACATCTATCCCGAAGGGGGGCACGGCTTCGGCTCCGGTCGACACGTCCCGGGGCCGGTAAGCGGCTGGCTTGACGAACTGCTCGTGTGGCTGGAAACCCGCCCCCGGCCGTGATCCAACTCACTCCACTGCATCAGCCGCCCAATCAGGCGGATCTACTGGCTACCCACGAGGCCATACACCCGTTTATACACCGTACCCCGATACTGACGAGCAGCAGCCTCAACGAGATGGCCGGCTGCCGGCTCTTCTTCAAATGCGAGAATTTTCAGCGCATCGGTGCCTTTAAAATGCGGGGCGGGGCGAGTGCCGCCCTGCGGTTCACCGAAGCGCAGCGAGCCAGAGGACTTGCTACCCACAGCAGCGGCAACCATGCCCAGGCGGTTGCGGCGGCCGCGGCTCACCTGGGCGTGCCGGCCTACATCGTCATGCCCCACGACGCCCCCCGGGTAAAGGTGGCAGCCGTGACGGGCTACGGCGCCGAAATTACCTACTGCAACAACACGCCACGTGAACGGCAGGACGCGCTCGACCGGGTCGTAGCACGAACGGGAGCCGCCTTCATCCACCCCTACGACGATTACGGGGTGATTGCCGGTCAGGCTACCGCCGCGATGGAATTGATCGAGGACCTTAAATTAAAGCTGGATCATATCGTGACGCCGGTCGGCGGTGGCGGCCTGCTTTCCGGTTCCGCACTGGCGGCCCGCTACTTCAGTACCCGCGCCAACGTGATCGGGGCCGAGCCCGAGGCGGTGGATGATGCCTTTCGCAGTTTGGGTAGTGGGAAGATCGAGGAAAACCAAACCAACGTGACGGTAGCCGATGGCCTAAGGACCAACCTGGGCGAACGGCCCTTTTCCATTATTAAGCCCTACGTCGACCGCATCCTCCTGGCCGGTGAGGAGGAAATCGTAGCGGCCATGCGCCTGGTCTGGGAACGAATGAAGATCATCGTCGAACCGAGCTGTTCACTTCCGCTGGCCGTCATCCTCCGTAACCCCGAATTGTTCCGGGGAAAGGAAGTAGGGGTTATCCTGACCGGGGGAAATGTGGATGTGGATGCCCTGCCCTTTTAGGCCCGGGGCAACCACATTGCCCAAACGGGTGTATTCCGTTGCAAACTCCCCGACCATGGCCTCAGCCGGACACAACCTCAGTTCCTACGATGCATCCACCATCCCCGACGCCGCGGCCTATCGCTTCGGTATCGTGGTCGCCGAGTGGAATGCCGAGATCACCCACGCGCTGTACGATGGGTGTTTCTCGACCCTGAAGGAACATGGAGCTAAGGAAGAGTTTATCCACACGCTACAGGTGCCCGGAACCTTCGAGCTCCCCGCCGCCGCCCGCATCCTGGCCGGCCGCGAGAAGCTGGACGCGGTCATCTGTATCGGCTGCGTAATCAAAGGCGAAACCCAGCACGATGAGTACATTGCCAGTGCCGTCAGCCAGGGGCTGATCAACTTGAGCATCGCAACCGGCAAGCCCTACATTTTTGGCGTGCTCACCCCTAATACAGAAGAGCAGGCGCTGGACCGGGCCGGTGGCAAACACGGCAATAAGGGGGTAGAGGCAGCAGCGACGGCCATTCGAATGGCGGAAATCTACCGCAGTAGCCAGAGCGGGAAGAAGTCGATCGGTTTCGGAAGCTAAGCCGGTGGCCATTGCACCCGGCCCTGACTAAGTCGAATCTCCACCGGGAGATCGGTCCGAAGTTGCTTCGCATCCGTCAGTAATTTTCCCTGTTGGCTCACCAGGGCAAACCCCCGCGCCAGGGTCGTTTCCGGCCGCAGGGCGGCGAGTAGGTTTTCGGCACCAGATAGGTTTGACCAGGCACGCTGCACATTTTCTGCGGACCGAAGCCGTATTTCCCGCTCTCGCTGCGTGGTGAGCTGACCTTCCCGTTGAACACACAGGTTAGCGGAGGCGAACACCCGGGCACGCCTCCTCTCGATCGCCTGGGAAGCGGCGGTAAGTTGTTGCTGACCGAACTGCTGAATCTGCCGACCCAGCTGCACCACCCGCGCCTCCTGTTGGCGCACGCATTCGATCAGGAAACCGGCCGCCGCGGTCGGGGTCTTGCAGCTACGGTGTACCACCCGCTCCGCCACTGGGTGGTCCACCTCATGACCGATGCCGGTAACCACCGGTAATGGGGCCGCGGCCAGTGCCCGGCAGAGGGACTCGTCGTCGAAAACCGCCAGATCGGTCTTGCCGCCGCCGCCGCGCACGAGCACGATGGCATCAAAAGCATTCCGGCGTCGCCCGATCTTGCGCAACTGCCCGCTAATCTCTTCGGCCGTCCGCGCACCCTGCATCGCCGCCGGAAAGAACTCGCTGCTGAAGTGGTAGCCGAGGGGATTCCGTCGGAGTTCGTCGGTGAAGTCCGATAGGCCGGCGGCGGTTTCGGAACTGATCACCGCCAGACGGAGGGGCAAGGCAGGAAAGGGAAGGCGGGCGTTGCGGTCCAGGAGTCCATCGCGTTGCAAAGCAGCGAGAGTAGCCTGTCGACGAGCTTCCAGAATACCGAGGGTGTGAGCGGGATCGACATCGTCGACGATAAGCTTGATGCCATAGCGCTCGTGGAAGGAAGCCGTCACCCGGAGACGGACCGACATGCCCGTTCGCAGCAGGCCCCGCATGGTGGCGATACCATGCTCCCCGTGAAGCTTTTTAACGACGGACTGCCAGATCACCGCGTCCATTTTCGCCCGGATCGCGTCGGCCTCCGCTTCCTTTTCGACCAGGCTGAGCCAGACGTGTCCGCGGGATTCGCTGACTTCCCCCAGTTCGGCACTCACCCAGACGGGTTCCGGCAGGTTCAGGGCAAAAACGCGACGGATGAAGTCGGCCAGTTCAAAAAGCGGTAAGGTGTCCATACCGGTCGAAGTTACTGCTGCCGGTGGATCAGCCGGTGTACGTAAACCAACTTCTCCTTTACCGGGTCAGGGATGACAAAGGGGTAGGGGTCGGCTTTACCCAGGCTCCGGTTCAGGCTGTTGACGGCGAGTGCCAGCGGAATGCCGGCATCAATGATGCGATCCGGGTCGATTTCGGTGAAGGGATCAAAATCCGCGCGCATCGTCAGGGTGCCGGCTCGATCCACCCTCGGGGCGGTCGAGAGCCCGAAGCTGTAGGCCGTATCCAGTAGCCCTAGCAGGTGGTGGTAGTGGGCCCAGGTTTCGGCCCAGTCTTCCCAGGGGTGGGCGGTGGCGTAAGGACTGATGAAGGCGGACGCCCAATCCCGCCGGGGGCCATTGCGGTAATACCGTTTAAGCGCCTTGCCGTAATCCGCCCGCTCATCGCCAAAGAGCTGGCGGAAGCGAGGGAGTTCAATGGGATCTTCCGCGATCAGCCGGTCCCAGTAGTAGTGGCCGATCTCGTGGCGGAAGTGGCCGATCAGCGTTCGGTAGCGCTCCTGCATTTCCACCCGCGTTCGTTCCCGCACCACGGGGTCGGCCTCTTCCGAGTTGATGGTCACCAGACCGTCGGCGTGGCCCGTCATGACGGGATCGTCGGCGTCCTCCTCGGACAGAAAATCGAAGGCGATGCCTTTATTACTCAGCGAATCGGTCTGGGCTTCGACCGGCAGCCCCAATCGCAGCAACGCGTAAACCAACCGGTGCTTGGCAAACTCCAGTTCCCGCCACTCGGCCAGCCGTTCCGGGTCGTCCACATTGGGGATGGTCCGGTTGAGGTTGCAGGCCGTGCAGAGTTCACTCTCGCTCTCCAGAGGAATAAGCCAATTGCAGACCCGGTGCTGGTGGTTGGCACAGTAGCGGTAGGAGTGGGGGGAATTTGAGAACGGCTGCCAGGGCGAAGCATTCGGGGATAGCGCGACCATCTGATCCGCCCCGGCCAGATAGCCCAGCCAGTGGGAGCAATCGGTACAGACATCATTTTCAAAGTAGACTGGGCTGCCGCAGTTGCCGCAGGCGTAGAGTTTCATGGGCGATGGTATTCCGGGTAGAACGGAAGGCCCGGCGTAGTGTTCCGTTAGTTCATGCACCCGCGAAACCGCTACGCCGCCCCCCACGACTTCCCTGTCCTTGCGCAGCTGGAACCGCGATTGGCACCCTTCCTAAAGTACGCACCCGACGGTCGGACGACACTCGATTTCTCGCAACCGGAAGCGGTTTACCTGCTGAACCGGACCTTACTGCTGCGCGACTACCAACTGCGACACTGGGACATCCCCGCCGAAAACCTGATCCCGCCTATCCCGGGCCGCCTGGATTATATCCACGCGCTACACGATCTGCATCCTACCATAAAGCGGGTATTGGACATCGGAACCGGGGCCAGTCTCATCTATCCTATACTCGGTGTCGGGGAATACGGTTGGTCGTTCCTCGCCTCGGAGGTCGACGGGCGGAGCTATCGGGTGGCATCGGCCATTCTAAAGGCTAATTTCATACTTCGGGGACGGGTGAAGGTGGTGCGGCAACCCGATCCCGAGCGGGTTTTGCGCAACGTGCTCGGGGAAGACGAGCGGGTTGACGTGACCATGTGCAATCCCCCGTTTTTTCCCGACGAGGCTTCCGCCCGGGCCGCCGCATCCAAGAAGTGGAACAAACTTGGACGTTCGTCCACCCACCTGTCTTTTCGCGGAACGGGGAGCGAACTACGGACCCCGGGCGGTGAAGCAGCCTTCATACACCGCATGATCCGGGAAAGTGCCGATTTCGCCGGCCAGGTCGCCTGGTTCACTACCCTTGTATCGAAAAACGGATACCTGCGCGCCGCCGCCGCCACCCTCAACCGCCTTGGTGCCCGCGACGTGCAGATCATCCCCCTGGAGCAGGGCAACAAGCGGATGCGTATGTTAGCCTGGACGTTTTCTTCCCAAACCTAGAAATATGAGCAACACCGACCTGGCCGATGCCCACCAAGCCGTAAGCGACCTTTTCCCCCGCCTCTCCGCCGCCGAAGCCTGGGAACGCTACCGACTCAGCGACGAGCAACTGGCCTTTTATCACGACCACGGCTACCTCAGCGGGATCAAGCTGCTGGAAGAGGAACAAGTAGAGCAGCTACGTATGGAACTCGCCGCCATCGCCGATCCTGACCACCCCGGCCACGAGCTGTTCTATGAATTTCACAGCAATGAAAGCGGCGACCCCGACGCGGTGCTCTTTCACAGCCTGGGGCACTGGCGTATCACGGCGGGATTTCACGATGTGCTCTTCAACCCCCGTTTCGTGGTGGTTGCCAGTCAATTGCTGGGGGGGCGGGCCGTCCGCTTCTGGCACGACCAGCTCTTCTGCAAGCCGGCCCGTCACGGCGGGGTCGTGGCCTGGCACCAGGACTACAGCTACTGGACGCGCACCGGCCCGATCCAGCACCTCACCTGCTGGACCGCCCTCGACGATGCCACCACCGAAAACGGTTGCCTGCAGTACGTGCCGGGCTCTCACCGCTGGCGTCTGCTGGAGGCGACCACCCTGGCCGGTGATATGGAGGGGCTGTACGCCCACCTGGATGCCGATCAGAAACGCGCCTTCGATCGCCGGGTCGCGGTCGAACTGCCCGCCGGCCAGGCTACTTTTCACCATCCGCTCCTGGTGCACGGCTCCTACGCCAACCGGTCCGCGCGTAGCCGCCGTGCCTTCGTCCTGAATGTTTTTGCCGACGGCACCCGCTCGAACGTCAACGAGCAACTGCTGACCGGCGTCCCCGCGGTACCGGAAGGAGAGCGCATGCAGGGCAGGTTTTTCCCGCTACTCTACACCCCGCCGCCCGCTCAGCCCTGATCGGGGCGGGGGCCGAGTAGTTTACTGCCCACCCGTACCAGCGTGCTGCCCTGCCGTAGCGCGATCGGGTAGTCATTCGACATGCCCATGCTGATTTCGCTGAAAGCCGGGTCGTCGGCAAAGTGGGTCGCCTTCAGTTGCGAGAAGATGTCGTGCAAAGAGCGAAATTCTTCAGCTATTATGGCCTCCTCATCGGTGTAGGTGGCCATGCCCATCACCCCCCGGATCCGCAAGTGTCGCAAGGGGGTTTCTTTCACATCCGCCAGGAGTGCCTGCCCGCTTTCGGCGGTTAGACCGTACTTGCTTTCCTCCCTGGCAATATGGTATTGCAGGAGCACATCCACCTTTTTGTCCTCGGCACGCTTGTCCAGCTCCCGGAGCAGGCGCAGGCTGTCCCCACTATGGATCAGACTCGTCAGTCCCACGATCTGCTTCACCTTATTCCGCTGCAGGTGACCGATGAAGTGCCACCGGACGTCGTCGGGAAGTTGAGCTGCCTTATCGACCAGTTCACTCACCCGGTTCTCGCCAAAATCCCGGTGCCCCAGATCGTACAACTTGCGGAGCGTCTCAATGGGGTGGGTCTTGGTAACAGCCACCAGTCGGGCTCCCGCGGCGGCGATTTCCCGGTCCAGGGAGGTATACGTGTCGGCCAGATTCATACGGATTGGGGTAAGTGTTAAGGTTTGGGAGGGGCGCGCGCCGATAGCTATTGGGGCAGGTGCAACCGTTCCTGGTCAAAATCCGACCGTTCCCTAAAGCAAATGAGAAATACGGGCTTTAAGGTTACGTCGGGTGAATTATGTGCATATAACAGACAGTATCTTCTGCGTTTACATATTAAGCCAACTTACGAATCAGTTAACCTAGCGGGCATTAGTAAACGAGACACGAACCACCGCGGGTTACCGTCAAACCAAAAACAGTATGCATTACATCACCCTTAAGAATGACCGCAAGCGCCGGCGCCAGGCCCGCCTCCTTACCTTCGTGGTCACCACGCTCACCCTGGTTGGGGTGGCTTACGGCGTGGGCGCACTCGACCAGCTGGCCGAGGCCGTTCAGCTCTACTTTGCCGAACCCACCGCGGAATCCGCCGGTCCGGTAGCCGGACTGGTATAGGCTACTTCACCTCGAAGAGCTCAACGTCGAAAATCAGTGCGGCGTAGGGAGGGATGGTCGGGGGGCTACCCTGGGTTCCGTAGGCCAGGTGGTAAGGAATGAAGAAGCGGTATTTCGCTCCCTCCTTCATCAGTTGCAGTCCTTCGGTCCAGCCGGCAATAACCCGGTTCAGCGGAAAATCGATCGTTTCTCCCCGCTCTACGGAGCTGTCGAAGACTTTTCCGTCGGTCAGCGTGCCGTGGTAGTGTACCCGCACCGTTTCCGTTGCCGAGGGGCTGGCTCCGCTGCCTTCCCGTAGTACCTCGTATTGCAGGCCACTGTCGGTCACCTTTACCCCCGGGCGTTTGGCATTTTCGGCCAAAAAGGTTTCCCCCTTCGTGCGGGCGTCGGCACCCGCGGCCTCGGCGGCCTTCTGCAAGTGCTGTTGGATGTACTGATTGGCTTGTTCGGGCGAAATACTAGCCGAACCGCTCAACCCTTCCTCGAAGCCTTTGGCCAGGCTCGTCGCATCGATTTGGGTAAAGCCCTGTTTCTTCAAATTCTGACTGAGGACGATGCCGAGACTATAACTGGTCGTATCCATATGGTATGAGGTTGATGTTCGCCCGTAGGCGGGTAATGTAGGTTAGACGATAGCTGAAAGGCGCTCAGAGGATCTCGAGCAGCTCCACGTCGAAGATAAGCGTCGAATTTGCGGGAATGTCCGCACCCTGCGCCCGCGCCCCGTAGCCCAATTCGCTGGGAATGAAAAAACGGAACCTGGCCCCCTCCTGCATCAGTTTGAGCCCCTCGGTCCAGCCCGCTATGACCTGGGTGACGCCGAACTCGGCGGGTTCCCCCCGCTCTACGCTGCTGTCGAAGACCGTTCCGTCGATCAGCTGACCGGTGTAGTGTACGCGTACGCGATTGGTATCGGTCGGGCTGGCCCCGCTGCCAGGCTCTAAAACTTTGTACTGCAGACCGCTGGCCGTGGACCGCACGCCGGGCTGGTCGAAGTTTTCCTCCAGGTAGGCATCCTGTTCTCGCTTGCGGGCCGTGGCGATCCGTTCCTGGGCCTCCATCATCCGGCCGCGTACGTACATACTGGCCGAACTGGGTTCGACGGTTGCATTCCCGGCGCGTTGTTCGCTGATTCCACTCATGATGAGTTCCGTATTCAGTTCGGGCACCAGCACCGTATCCAGCCCCGCGGCGAAAAGGACACCGAGGTAGTAGCTCATCGAGTCGGTCTCGGACTGAAGGCGTTGGCCGGTAAGCTGCGTTTGCAGGGAAAGAATGAAGAGGAGGAATAACAATCTCACGCACGTGATTTTAGCCGGTGGCTGTACTTCTTGCGAATCTTGCCCACCTTCGGCGAAATTACAAAGCTACAATAGCTGTTCCGATCCCCGACCTTGCGGTAGTAATCCTGGTGGTAGTCCTCGGCCGGGTAGAAAGTGTGGAAGGGGACGAGTTCGGTGACGGCTGGCTTGCCGTACAAGTCGGGCACCTGTTTCATCGCCTCCACCGTAGCTTGTCGCTGCTCTTCGCTGGTGTAGAAAACGGCGCTGCGGTACTGGGGGCCACGGTCGTTGCCCTGTCGGTTTGGCGTGGTGGGATCGTGGGCGGCGAAGAAAATTTCCAGAATTTCTGCGCGGCTGATTACCGAAGGGTTGAACTCGACCAAAACGACTTCGACGTGGTCGGTGGCCTTACTGCAGACGGCCTCGTAGTTCGCGGTTTCGGCCGTACCACCGGCGTAGCCATTGACGACGCGCAGTACGCCCTCGATTTCGACGAAGACGGCTTCGACGCACCAGAAGCAGCCGCCGCCGAGAATGATGGTTTCCTGACGGTCAGTGTTATTGATTTCGGCAAGGGCCTGACCGAAGCGGGATTGGGTTGACATACGTTAGAGGAATTACTTTTAGACCCCAACAAGCAGTTATGCGCCAGGTTTTGAGTAAGCTATTTCGCGCCCGGCCGGGGGAGTGGGCGGCGGTGCTGCTACTGCAGTTGCTGGTCTTTCTCATCATCTGTATCCTCCTGATCGTCAAGCCAACGGCCAGTGCGCTCTTTCTCTCCGAATTCGGGGCGGTGGGCCTGCCCTACATCTTTTTGGGAACCGCCGTACTGGCCGCCGTGGTGAGTACGGGCTATTCGGTGGCCCTGCGTCACTATTCCCTGCTGCGCGTCAGTACGGTCTCACTAGTGGTTTGCCTCGGTATTTTGCTTGGCTGCGCGGCCTTTCTGCGCTTACCTCCCGCCCGGCCCGCGGTGGCGGCGATCCTCTATCTCTGGACGGCCATCTTCGGGGTACTGGCCGCCTCTCAGTTCTGGATGATGGCCAGCTTCGTATTCGACGTGCGGCAGGCCAAGCGACTCTTCGGGCTCATCGGGGCCGGGGCGATCGCCGGTGGAATCGCCGGTGGGTACATCACCACCCTGCTCGCTCGCGAAATCGGCGCGCGCAACCTCATTCTGCTGGCGGCGGCACTCGTTGTTCCTTGCCTGCTACTAACCACCTACATCTGGCGTCGCTTCGTAGCCCACCGCCAGAGTGCCGTGCGCCGTAAGAAAGCCTCGAACGTCAGCAAGCAGGCCCCCCACCGGCTTATTTTTGGCAGCCGGTACCTGTTACTGCTCTGTGCCATCGTGGCCATCAGCGTAACGGTCGCCAAACTGGTTGACTACCAATTCAGCGTGTTGGCCGCCGAACGCTACGGGGATCAGGATCGGCTGGCGGCCTTCTTCGGCTTCTGGTATTCAACCTTTAATATCGTGGCCCTCGTCATCCAGTTGCTGCTCACCCAACGGATCGTGCAGTGGGTTGGGGTGAGCGGGGCGTTGCTTTTCCTACCGGTCGGCCTGGGATTCGGGGCGGTGGTGATGCTGTTCATGCCCGGATTAAGCGCGGCCACGCTAAGCCGGTCAGTTGACGGAAGCCTCAAGCAGAGTCTGGGTCGCGCCAGTGTGGAGATGCTGTTCCTTCCCCTTGACGAGGAAACCAAGAAAAAGGTCAAAACCTACATCGACGTCTTCGTGGATAGCCTGGCGGGCGGGGTCGGCGGACTTATTCTCATTGCGGCGACGCAGGTGCTGAGTTTTTCCGCACCTCAGATCAGCTACCTCATTCTGCTATTGGTTTCTGGCTGGCTAGTGGCCGTCATCTTCCTGCGGGAAGAGTACATCGAGGCTTTCCGGGCGCAGCTGTCTCACCTAAAGCCCAAGCGGCAACGCAACCGCCTGAAAAGTCACCACCGGAAGGTGATGGCATCCTTCCTTCAGGTTTTGGAAGAGGGGCAGATGAGCACCCACGAAAAGCAGCTTCTTTATGTCCTCGAACGGACCGACAATCTGGGGGCCGATGCCTTCCGGGAACCCATCCGGCGGCTGCTCACTCACCCCTCGGCAACCGTACGGACGCGTGCGCTACGGAGCCTGTACCTACAACCCGGCAGCGAACTACTGGATGAGGTCATGCCCCTCCTACGGGATACCGACCCACACGTGCGCGGCGCCGCTTTCGACTATCTCTTTTCCCGGCCCCGGGGCGTAGCCGAGCACGAGTTGGAAACCTACCTCAACGATCCCGACTCAGACATTGCCGGTACCGCCCTGGTGAGCCTGGCGTCCGAAACGGCCAACAACAGCTATGCCCGCAGCCATTGGCGGGTCGAGCAGCGGCTGCGAAAGCGGATTCGGATGCTGGGTTCGCTTTCCGGAGAGGAACGCGAGCGCTGGACCCTCCACCTACTTCGGGCGGCAGGGCGGAGCAATACGCAGGTGGGCCGCCGCTTCGTCGGGCGGTGTTTGCTCAGCGATCAGGAGCGGGTAGTGCGATTCGCCATCCTCGCGGCTGGCGAAAGTCAGCACGAGGAATTGATCATACCCCTGCTGCACCTGCTAACCGATACCCACTACCGCTCACTGGCGATCAATGCGCTGGTGCAGTACGGTGGCGGACTGCTGGGGCTGCTGCCGCGGCTGATCAAAACGGATAACCTGACGCTGGCCGAGGTCCGTAAATTGCCGGCGGTCCTGGAACGAATCGACCGGCAGCAATCCGTTTACCTGCTCTTCGAGTTCATCGAGCGCTATTACCCCCACGACCTACCGCTGCGTACCCATGCACTGCGGGCGATGAATGCGATTCGTCGTGACTTTCCGGACCGCCGGATGCCGAGTAAAACGGTTTACCGACTGCTCGTTGCCGAATGCCGCTCCTTTGAAAGTTACCAGCAGCGACTGCACATACAGCAGCTGCTCATTCGCATTACCCAGGATGAGGAGCAGCTTACGGCCCGGGAAGCCTACATCGGAATTTTGCATCAGCGGATGCAGGGGAGCTTTGACCGGATGTTCCGTTTACTGGGCCTCCGCTACCCGCCGGCCGACATCATTCCCGTCCATCTGGCCCTGAAGAGTGAAAAGCCCGGCATCCAGATCAGTGCCATTGAGTTTTTGGATAATCTGCTGGAGTTATCCCTGAAGCGGCTACTGATACCCCTGCTGGATCGTTACCACCGCCAACACGCGGGGCAGACCGTTGAACTGTTGGGAGCAGATGAAGAAAGCAACAACCTGTTGCGGCAAGAATTCACTGCCCTCCGCCGTATCCTTAAAGGGCGGGATAAGGCCCTGCAGCTGGCCGCCCTACGCCTAATGGGCACGCTGAAACGCGTTGATTATCTACCCGTCCTGCAGCATTACGCCCGCGTGGCGGATGTGCCGCCCCGGGTGCGGCAGGTAGCGGAAGCCGCCCTGGTCAATTTGCGGGAACGACTTACCGAGCCGGCCCTGTAATCTATTCTATCTTTGCCGCCCATATGATGGAACTAGCCCAAACCCTGACCGAGGCGACCCGCCGTGGACTTAACCAGTGCTTCGGAATCGACGGTAGCGATCAGGAAATCACCCTGCAAACTACCCGTAAAGAATTCGCCGGAGAGTTCACCGTAGTGACCTTTCCCCTCACCCGACCGGCCGGGAAAAAACCCGAGCAGATCGGGGAGGAGTTAGGTCAATTTTTGGTCCGGGAAGTGAAGGAAGTGGCCGATTACAATGTCATCAAAGGCTTTTTGAATCTGGTCATCACCGACCGGTTCTGGATCGCCTTTTTACTGAATGAGGCGGCAGATGATGATTTCGGTCACGGATCCCCTAAGCAGGAACGGGTAGTGGTGGAATTTTCCAGCCCCAATACCAATAAGCCCCTGCACCTGGGCCACGTGCGCAATATCCTGCTGGGCTGGTCGACAAGCCGGCTGCTCGAAGTCGCGGGTTTTGATGTCAAAAAAGTGCAGATCATCAACGATCGCGGAATCGCCATTTGCAAATCGATGGTCGCGTGGCAGCGCTTCGGTAATGGAGAAACACCGGCCGGTACGGGAGCCAAACCGGATCACTTCGTTGGCGACTTCTACGTCCGCTTCGAACAAGCCTTCCAGGAGGAGTACCGAGAATGGCAGCAGAGCGATGCAGCCCGCGAAGTACTCACCGCCGCAGGCAAGACCGACCATGCCGAAAGCTTCTGGAAATCGTACAAGAATACCTACTTCAATACCCATAGCGAGTTGGGTGCAGCCGCCAAAGACATGCTTCTTCAGTGGGAGTCTGGCGATCAGAAAGTGACGGCCTTGTGGAGTAAAATGAACGGTTGGGTCTACGAAGGATTCAATGAAACCTACCGCCGGCTCGGTGTTAGTTTCGATAAGCTCTACTACGAAAGCCAGACCTACCTGCTCGGCAAAGACATGGTCGAGGCCGGACTGAAGAAAGGGGTGTTTTATTATAAGGACGACGGTTCCGTTTTCGTGGACCTCTCCGACGCGAAGCTTGACGAAAAGGCCATTCTGCGCAGTGATGGAACCAGCCTCTACATCACTCAGGATCTGGGCACCGCCCGTCTGCGCTATGACGATTTCGGGGCCACCCGTATGGTCTATACGGTGGCGGACGAGCAGAATTACCACTTCCAGGTGTTGTTCGAGATACTCAAGCGGCTGGAAGAGCCCTATGCAGACGGTCTCTATCACCTCAGCTACGGTATGGTCGATCTGCCCACCGGCCGTATGAAATCTCGCGAAGGAACCGTGGTAGACGCCGATGACCTGATGGACGAAGTGATCCAGGAGGCTTACCAGTCCAGTCTGGAACGGGAAGCAACCAGTGAGCTTACCGCCGATGAGCGCCGCGAAATCATTCGCCAGATTGGTATGGCCGCCCTGAAATTCCAAATCATAAAAGTCGGCCCCCAGAAGCGGATGACCTTCGATCCTAAGGAAAGCGTCGACCTGCAAGGACAAACCGGTCCCTACGTGCAAAACGCCTACGTCCGTACCCGAGCCGTCTGGCGCAAGGCCGGTGAGCAGGACCTGAGTGCCGCCCCCGAATACAACGAACTGCAACCCGCCGAGCGCGAATTGATCAGCCAGCTGTACGCCTTTCCCGGTCTGCTACAGGATGCCGCCGCTAATTACGACCCCAGTCTGGTCGCCATGTACTGCTACGATCTGGCCAAGCAACTGCACAAGTTTTGGCACGACGTGTCCATTCTTCACGCGGAAACCCAGGCTGCCGTTGCATTTCGTTTAAGACTCTGCCGGTCGGTCGGTAACGTACTCAAAACGGGTATGAATATTCTGGGTATTGAGATGCCGGAGCGGATGTAGTACGGTAGTGCTGGCGTAGCCAGCTTAGTCGGCCGCGCCGGGTATCCATTAGTCGTTCGTTGGAGGCGTGGCAGGTACCGGTATCCGCTGATGCAACGCCTACGACACAAGGCTAACGGACTACCCGGCGAAGCCGACTCCCGTGCGAATAGCGCAACTACCGTACTACACTTGCCATCCTTCCACATAATACGTCGTCCTCCCCGCCACCTTCGTTACCTTCACCTCCCCGATCCCCTCCGGCCCCGGTTTGCCTTCCTCCCGCCAGACGTGCCAGAACCAGTTTTCCGGATAATCCTTGTAGTAGGGCGCGTTTTCGGTCCCGTAGCGCATGACGGCGATGGTTTCCCGGTAGATCGCGCGTAATTGGTCCTCGGAAAGGTCATTGACCCGGGCGGCTGGGTGAATCCGGCAGCGGTAGCAGATCTCGTCAGCGTATAGATTGCCGACACCAGCCAGAATGGACTGATTGAGGAGGACGCCTTTGATCGTGGACTTTCGTTTTGCCACTGCTCTCATCCAGTCTTCTTCCGTAAGATCGAGGGCATCCGGACCGAGTTTGATCTCCTCGATGTACGCATCCCGATCTTCCAGGTAGAGGATGCGGGCGAACTTTCGGGGGTCGATGAAACCCAGGGTATTCCCATCCCCGAAGTGAAGGGCAAAGCGCTCGAACTTTGGGCGGTCCTCTTCTTCCTGGTAGAGTTTTAGGTCTCCCGTCATACCGAAGTGCAGTAAAAGAGCGTGCCCGTTGTCCAAATTCGCGAATAGGTATTTGCCACGGCGCAGGCTATCGATGATCCGCCGACCGGTCAGGGCATCCGCAAAGGCCGGGCCCGGCATATTCCGGATAATGTAGTCGTCGTGGACGGTGACCGCGGCAATCTCCTGTCGCTCCGCCGCCGCATCGAAATACAGTTTGAAGTTGTGTACTTCGGGTAGTTCCGGCATCAGATTGTTTTGTAAACCAACGGCTGTTATCCGGTCGGGTTTTGTCCCCTTCAGGTCAGAAATCCATAGCCACGTTCTTCGATGAGCAGATAGTCCTCGTTGCGCGTCCCGAATTTCTCAAAGAAACGGCGGACGCCCGGTAGCTCCGACCCCTCGAAATCGAAGACCGCCCCCGGTCGGTTACTGCGCCCGGCCATGACGAGGGAGAGCAACCGGGCCATGCCCCGGCGCTTGCGCCCCCGGTCGGTGGATGCGGCTATAAGATTAATGGTCCGCCCCGCGAGTTCTGGATAAAAGCCTACGGCGAGTAGTTCACCCTGTTCACGCAGCTGGAAAGCCGCGCCAAACTTCCTACGGGTTGTCTCGTCCACGAGTTGAAGTAAAGTAAGGAAATTCGATTCTGTGAGGCCGGCATGGCGTTCCAATTCTTGCCGGCAGACCTGAACGAGGGATTCGGTAGGTATCGGTTCGAGCCGGTCAGCCGTACATTTTTTCAGGTAGGCTTGCAGCTTTTTGGGAAAGCCGGTCGCCAGTTCCGTAAAGGGGCGGTCCAGGTCGAGTACCAGATTGACCCGCGGTCGGGTAGCGAACCGGGGAGGGATGGACCCGGCCCCCAGGTTCCCACGTAGTGGAAGAGCAATCTGCGCTTTTCGCGGGATATGACTCAGGAGGCTATGCACTACCGCGGGTTCAACCGCACCGAAAGGTCCCAGTTGCTGCGTAAAGGGCGGCCGCAGGTAGGTCGGCAGTAAGCCGGCGCGTCGCACACGGGGCAGGGGTAAGACACAGCGGTAATCATCCGCAACCAGCACCTCCCAATTGTGATCCGTCACTATGTCCAGCCACCACGTTATTCCATAGGGTAGGGGGCGGGGATCGGTCAGTACGCAGTCGTCGTAGCGCCGTTCATCGATCTCGTGCCGCCGCAGCAGCCGGACCGCAGGTGTCGCGATCACCGGAAGCTAGGCTTCTTCCTGCAGCCGCTGCCGCACGTACTCGGTGTACCGCTCCTGTCGAAAATCCCGCCACCGTTGGTAGTTCTTCGGGTACCGCCGCAGTTCGGCCTTGAAATTCTGGAAGGGGTTGGGCCGCTTGAGGGCGTAGCTGAGGGCCTGCCACAATTCCTGATTACGCACCCGATCGGTAAAGGCGGCCATGATCTTGATCGCATCGGGGGCAGGTAGCCGTTCGACATGCACGTACGCATCCGGGTCGGTACTGACGTCCTGCATGACGGCCTCGAACACTTCCGGGTCAGCCCGTACATTTCGCTCCGGGTCGTCGGCGATCAGCATCCGTCCGTGTTCCCGGTGAATGTAGACTTCCATGCCGCGCCGGATGGCGGTGGCGGCTTCGTTCAGTTCGTGGTCGGGCAATTCAATCATCGGTGTTCAATTTTATCCGCAACAAGCGGTCGTCATTGGTGAGGTAGAGGTAGTCCTCGTCGGGCGAGAGGGCAACGTTGGATACGGGGCGGTCGGACGCGATCAGGGTGAGCACCTCCCCGTCGGGCCGCATCACCCGTACCCCGCCGGGGCCGGTGGCGAACAACAGCCCGGACTGTGCTACCGCAAGGCCGTCCGGTAGCCCCGGCTGCGTGCCGGTCAGTTCGGTTCCGTCGAACAGTACCCGCGCTTCGCCAAGCTCGTACTCCGCATTCAGGATGGGCATCGCGGTCACTACGGCCCGACGGGCATCGGAGTTCGCTACGTACAGGGTTTTTCCATCCGGGCTCAGGCCGATCCCGTTCGGGCGACTGAATTCCCGCGACAACAGGTGTACCCCGCCCCGGGGGTCGATACGAAAAACTCCGCAGAAGTCCAGTTCCCGCTTCGCATCCGGCGGCAAACCGTAAGGGGGATCGGTAAACAGAATGCTACCGTCCGGGGCCACCACCAGATCGTTCGGACTGTTAAATCGCTTGCCGGCGTAGCGATCGGCCAGAGTCACGTAGCGCGGGCGCGGACGGTCCAGTGGCGCATCCATACGTGCGACCTGCCGACTACCGTGCTGACAGAGTAGGAGCTCCCCGGCTGCGTTCAGCGCCAGGCCGTTGCTCCCCGGCTCGCGACTGTAATTATCCGCGGCATTTCCCGAATTGTTCAACCATTCATCGGTTTGCCGCCCGTCCCAGCGGACGATATGGTTGCGGGGGACGTCGGAGAAGATGACCGTCCCATCGGGCAGGACGAGCGGCCCTTCCGACCAGTCCAGCCCGTCGGTCAGTAGCTCGACGCGGCTTCCTCCGAAGAGTTTCTTGGTTTCCGCCTCATCCCGTGCTACGATGCTGGCACCTTCCGGTACCGGCATGGGTGGGTTGCAGGCCAGGCAGGTTAGGACAAACAGTATGGGGAGGGCTGGTCGCATGGCCGCAAAAGTAAAGGGAATTGTCAGACCCCGGCGGCTGGCAATTTTGCTTATACTTACGGCCCATTTGCAGCTTGCCGGCTTTCGCCGCGGGCCATTTCACCAAAGTCGATGCATGAATTCGTTTGACCTGTCTACCATCGACCTCGTCGTCATGGCCGTTTATGCCGTGTTCATCATTGGCTACGGGTTGTACTCGGCCAAAGCGCAGAGTTCGGAGGAATACTTCCTGGCCGGCCGCAACATGACCTGGCCCATCGTCGGGATCTCCCTCTTCGCGGCGAATATTTCCAGCTCCACCCTGGTCGGCCTGGCGGGAGATGCCTATAAAACGAACACCAACGTTTTTAACTACGAGTGGCTGGCCTCGGTGGTGCTCGTCTTTTTCGCCATCTTCTTCCTGCCGTTCTACCTGAAGTCAAGGGTCTACACGATGCCGGAATTTCTGGAGCGGCGGTATGACGTCCGCAGCCGCTACTACTTCAGCTTTATCACCATTGTCGGGAATGTTTTGCTCGACACGGCGGCGGGGCTGTACGTTGGCACCGTCATCCTCAAACTGCTGTTTCCTGACCTGTCGACCTTCGCCATCGTCACCATCCTGGCCATTGCGGCGGCGGCCTATACCGTGCCCGGGGGGTTGAACTCGGTTATCCAGACCGAAGTCATCCAGGCCATCCTGCTCATCATCGGTAGTTGTCTCATTACCTACTTCACCTTCGGCAAGATCGGGGGCTGGAGCGGCATGATTGACGGGCTGAACGCCCTCGGGGCCGCCGGCGACCTGCCCCGCTCCGGTGGTGCCTACCAACCCTCCACGGCCGAAGAGGTCCTGAGCCTGGTCAGACCGATCGGGCAGACACTGCGGGAATTCCTGCTCGGTACGGGCGGGGACGGCTTCATGCCCTGGACTGGCCTGTTGCTCGGTGCACCCATCCTCGGCTTCTACTTCTGGGCCAATAACCAGTTTATGGTCCAGCGGGTACTGGGCGCGAAAGATCTGAATCACGGCCGCTGGGGAGCCCTCTTCGCCGGTCTGCTCAAGTTGCCCGTACTGTTCATTATGGTTTTGCCGGGTACGGCGGCCATCGTTTACATTCAGCAGCAGGGGCTAAACATCGCTGACATTGGCTACCAACTGCCCGATGGGGGCATTTGTCAGGACCTGGCCGAATGCCCGAACGCCACCTACCCCATGCTCCTTTTCGAGATGCTGCCTACGGGCATTCTGGGGCTGGTACTGGCCGGACTGTTGGCCGCGATGATGTCCTCCGTCTCGGCTACCTTCAACAGCGCTTCCACGCTGATCACCATGGACTTCGCCATCAAGATCAAGCCCGACCTGACCAGCAAGCAGTTGGTGCGCATCGGGCAGGTCGCTACGTTGGTTCTTGTCGTACTGGCCTGTCTCTGGGCGCCACAGATCGAGCGGTATTCCTCGCTCTGGGAGTACCTGCAACTCGTGCTATCCTTTATCGCGCCTCCGGTGGCCGCGGCTTTTATCGTCGGGCTGTTCGATACCCGTGCAAATGGTACCGGCGCCTTCGTCAGCCTCATGGTCGGGGCCGCCGTCTCGGTCGCCTACCTCCTGGCCGATCAGTACGATGTCGATAACTGGTTCACCCAGATGCATTTCCTCCACCGCACCTTCTACCTCTTCGTACTCTGCGGGCTGGTCAATATCGTGGTCAGCCGACTCACCCCGGCGCCCTCCGCCGAGCAGGTGGCCAATTACACCTGGAGCCGTAGCCTGATCGCCGAGGAGACGGCCGAACTGGAAGATGTCGTGTGGTATAAAAATTACCGCTACCAGGCAGTAGTGCTGCTGGTTATCACCTTCATTCTGGTTGGATGGTTTTGGTGATATATCCTCTGATAGCCGGCGGACGGGGGAAGGCGCTTCGCTTCCAACCTCCCCGCCGACGGCTTTTGTTTGCACCTGCGCCCCGCCGCCCACACCCCTTAAACCGTACGTATGCCCCTTGATCTATCCAGCATCCCCACCCGTGCCCCCGAAAACCTATCCAAAGACGAGGCTAAATCGGTAACCCGCGAGCGGGCCGAGCGTATTGCCGAACTGCACCGGCAACTGGTGGCCGAGAAGGAACACGCCGTCCTTATCGTGCTGCAGGGGATGGATGCCAGCGGAAAGGATGGGGCCATGCGCAACGTCTTCGGAGCCTGCGCGCCCTATGGATTCCGAACCGTGGGCTGGACCAAACCGACGGAGAAGGAGTTCGCCCACGACTTCCTCTGGCGCATCCACCAGCAGGTACCGGCCAAGGGGGAGCTGGTCATCTTCAACCGCAGCCACTACGAGGACGTGCTTATTCAGCGCGTACACGGCTGGATCGACGATGCGCGCGTCGACCGCCGGATCGCCAGCATTAACGCCTTCGAGCGGCTGCTGCGGTACGACAATAACACGCTAATCCTTAAATTTTATCTCCACATCAGCAAAGAACAGCAACGGGAGGAGCTGCTGGAGCGGGTAAACGAGCACGACAAACACTACAAGCACAACGATGGCGACTGGGAGGAGCGCAAACACTGGGACGCCTACCGCGCCGCCTACGAGGACGTCCTCGAACGCAGCAAAATTCCCTGGCACATCGTCGGCACCGACCAGCGGTGGTACCGGGACTACCGGATGACCGAGATCATCCTGGATGCGCTGGAAGGACTGAACATGCAGTGGCCTCCCCTGCGTACCGACCGCGATCCGGCCTCTTTCGGGTAACGGATGGGGGATTTTCGTAATATAGGGCTATGGGACAGCTGCTACGACTCGGCCGGGTAGACGAGGACATCCAATTTAGCACCGGCGATAAGCGTCGATTCTTCGACCGCTACCACCATCCCTACGGTTTTACGGACGATAATTTGCGCTTCCGTGACGATAGCCGTAACGAATGGCGACCGTGGCAACCGGGGGCGGGGACGCAGGTGCGGGCCTTAACCCAATTTTTGGAACAGGCGGGATTCATGCCTAACGCCAGCCACGACGGAATATTCGGGTACGTGACGCAGGCCGCAGTCCGGCTTTTCCAGGAGTACGTGCGGACCATCGACGAACCGCAGCGCCACCGACGGGGCGACCCCCCGAGCTGGCCCGACGGGGTAGTTGGGAACGATACGCGCTACTACATTGATCGGTGGACGGAAGAGGCCCGTCGCTGCCGCTGGACCGACGGGCAGCCCACGGCAGACTACACCTCCTGGCTGGATTGGCTGGACCAGGCCGCCCGCCATTACCAGGACAACCCGACCACCGTAATGCGGAATCTGATGGAGGCAACCCGGCGGGGGGACAGCCTCATCCCGGCCGAATGGAGCTACGACCGGGGTCGGCCCCACCTGATCGGGCTACGCCGCAACGCCGACCGGCCGGTTCGCCACGGGAAGCGGGAGCCAGACGATCTTTTTGTCTTACTCATCAGCGGGCGCAGTTTTTACTTCGGCGGGTCGACGGACGCCAATCCCCGGCAGGGGCAGGAAGGCTACCTCATCGAAGGCCAGCACCGCTACCGCTTCAACTGGCACAATATTTCGGCCGGTAAGCGAGAACGCATTTACAAAGCCGCCCGGCCGGCGGGGGAGGGGGTGATGGTGATTCGGGACGTGCACCACCACGATGCCCTCACGCAGGACAATCGCCGCGATGGGTTCGATCCCTTCCCGAATCAAACCTTCAACATCCACTGGAACGGATTGGGCATCAGCAACTGGAGTGCGGGCTGTCAGGTCATCAGCGGCAGTGCCTACATCACCGATACCGGCGATCTGGTAGACTGCACCGACTTTGCCGCCCGCAGAGCATCAGAACGGGGCAAGCGGCGGGAGGCGGGCGGACCGCGCATGACCATGGGGGCCTATACCGTGCTCAGCGACCTGCTGCTCTGCTACACCCGTGCCGAGAACGATCGGGAAAAACCGATCCTGCTGTACAGTCTCTTCGAATTCGATAGCCTGGACGCGATCGGAGCGCTCGATAAACAACTGTTGCACGACCGCCTTACCACCTTAGCGAACGAAACTCCCTGATACTATGGCCAAGAACAAAAGCATCACCGACTACATCAGCGACCTGAGCAGCCTGGACGTCGTCACCCTCACCGGTAACCTCACCATTAAGGTCAGCGACCTGAGCGGGGACGCGGGTGACGGTGGCGGCAAGCCGCTGCGGTTCAGCCAGATGATGCGGCAACTGGAGGGCAACATCCTCAAGCGGGATAGCGAGATCACGGCGCTGGCGGCTACCCATGTGAGTATGGATCGGGATACGGTCACCTTCGTAAAGGAGAATCTGACCCCCGAAGAGGCAGCCTACCTGAGTTTCCATAACGAGACGGTGAAGGCCGCCGGACTGGCGCGCTCGGCCATGGCCAGCGGAATTGTCAAGTTGCTCATCGCCAAACAGGACTAGGGCAGGGTGGGTACCGAGGACTTCCTCGCCGCATGCCGTCGGCTCGGACAGCTCGATCTCACTGCGGAGACGGCCACCACCATTGAAGTCGGGCTCGAGGTAGAAATGAGCCCCCGGTACGCCATTCCGATCGCCACCGGCTGGAGACAAGGTGTCGACAACCGCGGGAAGGACAACCGCAATCGCCGCGGGCAGTGGCACGAACTAGTGCAGCACCTCACCGATCTGGCTTACCTGACGTTGGCCGACTTCCAGGAGTGGCACCTACGGCGGGCGGCGGAAGAACTGCCCGATCCGCTGCTACTGAGTCGGGTGGTAACGGCCTGTCGGACTTTCGTGGGGGAGGACCGCTCCGGGGACTACGACAAGTTACCATCCTTTCCGGCCAGCGGCCTAGCCGAACAGCTCGGATGGGTGGAAGACCTGCTGAGTTTGTTGGTCTACCGCACTGAGTGCTATACCAGTTTTGACGGAGACTTGCCAGTCGACTATGGCTACCGGGTAGGGGAGCGGTCGGCTTTCGGGCGGTCGCTGGCCTTTCGCGTTCGGACGTACTTCTACACTTTCACCTCAGCGGATCGGGAACTACGTCACCCCTATTTTCGGCGATCGGATCTGAAGTACCTCCACGCACTTGACAATGCGCTTGGCGATACCTTCCGCGACCGGTTGCCGGAACGGGATGCGGACCATCTACATCCGGAGATTATACAGTTGCTCGGTAGTGCCGATCTGCTCTTCGATCACTACCGTCGCGCCAACCGGCTCACCGCCCGGGGTAAGCAGGGCTACTTCTGGCTATACCGTAGCGATGCCGATATGATCGAGGTGGGAGATGAAGTGGACGAAGACCGGCTCGAACGCCTGTCGCGTCGGGCGGGGCGTCGGGTCGGGCGTGAGTCCTTTCACCAGGAGAGCGGCACGAATCACTTAGGCATCCGCTTGTTGCAGATCGGTCTGTGGCGGGCGGGCTGCTACCAGGGCCGGCTAGACGGGGCGTTCGGCCCCCTGAGCCACCGGGCCGCCCTGCGGTTGGTGGAGCAGGAACGGGAGCGCGGGGAGATATTACGAAGGAAACAGTACGATCGTGTACTGCTACCGGTCGAGGACGGACGAAGTCTGCTCTGGGTCGTCGATCTGCGCCTCATGGCCAAACTCCTCGAAGCCTATGCGCCTTCCCCCCGGGAGGAAGCGGAAGCGGAGGAGGAGCGACTATGGAATGACATCCGGGGAAGCGGTGGGGAGAAGCGACTGGAAGCCGTACTCCGAGAGCGCCCCCCAGGCTTTAGGCAAGCCTACGGTCAACTGGATCGGCATCCGCTACGACGGGTGTACTACGGGCTGCGCGGCCTCATCCGCGGGGCTTTTCGGGCCGCCGGCCGGGTCGTGAGCTGGTTGATCGGCCACGTACGGGACGTATTGGGTGCCGTTTTCGACTTTGTGAAGGCGGTGGTCAAGCGGATACAGGAGGGGGCGGGGCTGTTCTTCGCCGGCTTCCGTTTTTTCGCCCACTACCTGTTGGGTCGACCGATCGTGACGGTGGGCCGGGCCGTGGAGGGAAACCATCCGGTGCTGCTGACGCGCCACCTGATCGATCTGGACGTGGTCAACCTGGCCGACGCCTTCGTGTCCGAGGAGGACGTGGCACTTCACGGGGGTCGGGTCAGCGCGCTTCAGCGGGGAGGCGTCTACTTTGTCGAGGCCACGGCAACCCTCCTTCGTTTTATCGGGACCCTGCAGCCCCCGGTCGGCTGGTTGCGGCTGGGTATCTATTTGGCACGGCGCGTCCGGCGCTTGTTGATGGCAACGACGGACCGGTCGGTAGCCTAACCAGGCTTCGTTGCGGGTTCGAACAAATGTAGCAGATCGCCCACTCGTTCCTTGAGGTCCGAGCGGTCGACGATGAAATCGAGGAAGCCCCGCTCAAGCAAAAACTCCGAGGTCTGAAATCCTTCGGGCAGTTCTTTTTTGATGGTTTCCTTTACGACCCGGGGGCCGGCAAAGGCGATGAGGGCCTCCGGCTCGGCGAAGTTGATATCGCCCAGCATGGCGTAACTGGCCGTCACCCCGCCGGTGGTGGGATCGGTCATGAGGCTGAAGTAGGGCACCCCGGCCTGAGCCAGTTGACTCAGCTTCACGCTGGTCTTAGCCATCTGCATCAGACTGAAGGCGGCTTCCATCATCCGGGCCCCTCCGGTCTTGGAGATGATCAGCAAAGGGGTACGGGTCTTGCGGGCCTCGTCGATGGCCAGGGCGATCTTTTCGCCGACCACGCTACCCATACTGCCGCCAATGAAGCTGAAGTCCATGCAGGCAATGATCATGGGGCGGCGGTTCAGTTTACCCCGGGCTACCCGGATGGCATCGCTGAGGCCCGTTTTCTTCTTCGCGGCCCGTAGCCGGTCCTTGTATGATTTAAGGTCCCTGAAGTTCAGGGCGTCGACCGCTTCCATATCGGCCTCGTATTCCTCGAAGGTGCCGTCGAAAAGCAGACTGAAGTACTCCGCCGATCCGATCCGGTCGTGGTAGTTGCAGTTGGGGCACTTGTGAACGTTCTCCTTCAGCTCCTTACGGGTGACGGTCTCGCTACAGCGTGGGCACTTGTACCAGAGTCCTTCGGGCGCTTCTTTTTTGTTGCGGGTGGCGGTTTGAATACCGTCCTTGAGTCGTTTGAACCATCCCATAGGGTGCAAAGGTACGTTGCGGCCGTCACCGACCAAAGCAGACTAATTAGCGCGTAGCAGAACCACGCCGCCGATGATGCAGGTGACCCCCACGATGCGGGCCCAATTGATGGATTGCTGGGGAATGCCCATCAGTCCGTAGTGATCAATGATGAGGCTGAAGATCATCTGCCCGGCCACCGTCAGGGCGATCGTCACGGCGACCCCCAACCGGGGAGCGAGCACGATGATGGCGAATACGTAGAAGCCGCCCAGGACCCCGCCCAACCAGTAGTACCAGGGCAGTTCGAAGGCGCGCCGCACGTTGCCGAGTGGTACGCCGACCGCGATACAGTAAGCCAGCAGGGCGAGGCCGCCGGTAACGAAACTGATCAGAGCCCCGTAGACCGGGCTTCTGACCACCCGGCCCATCTCCGCGTTCAGGCCGGCCTGAACGGCAAGCAGGGCACCGGCCACGATCGCCATCAGGAAAAGGAGGAATTGCTGCATGAAGGGGGAGCCGCTGGAGGCTGGATTACGTATGTTTGTCGCCGCAAAGTAGAAACTAATGCTGAGAGAATTTAACACCCTGACGGCCGACGAGCAGCAACTCATGTTCGACGCCATCCCCCTGATCACCATTCTGGTCGGTGCGGCTGATAACAACCTCGATGAAGTGGAACTGGCCGAAGCCCAGCGCCTGGCCGACATCCGTAGCTATAACAACCGCGGCCGCCTGAACGCCTACTACGAGCACATCGACGAGGGGCTCACACAGCGCATCCAGCAACTCTATAACGGAATGGTCAATGGGGTCCATGAACGCGAGAAGTACATTGTCGGCCAGTTGAGCCGCCTCAATGAGATCCTGCCGAAACTGCGGGAGCCCTACGGCTATCTGTATTACTCCAACTTCAAATCCTTCGCCCGCCACATCGCCGAAGCCCACGGCGGTTTCCTGCGCTTTATCACCGTCGGCCCCCTGGAGGCCAAGGTCATGGACCTGCCCATGGTCAAGCCCGTACCCAAGCCGCCGGAGGACGAGTATCCGGACCTTCCCTAACCGGCCATACCGCCGATCCGGCACCCGAGTCGTACTTTCCCCCCTAAAGCCGACCTAACGTATGCGCAAACTCGCCCTGCATTGGCAGATTCTCCTGGGCATGGTCCTGGGCATCGCCTTCGGAATCCTGGCCGTTTTCCTGGACTGGGGCGAGTTCGTCGGCGACTGGATCAAGCCCTTCGGAACCATCTTCATCAACAGCCTGAAGCTGATCGCCATTCCCCTGATCGTGGCCAGCCTCATCAAGGGCATTACTGACCTACGGGACATCAGCAAGCTCAGTACGATGGGCGTGCGAACCATCGGGCTCTACGTCGGCACCACCGTCGTGGCCATCGTGGTCGGGCTGCTGATCGTCAATCTCGTTGGGCCCGGACGTGGACTCGACCAGACTACCCGTGATAACCTGTTGAACGATTTTGCCGTGGACGCAGGTGCACGGATCACCGCGGCGACCGAACAAGCGGACTCCGGACCCCTGCAGGCCCTGGTCGACCTGGTACCGGATAACATCGTCGGGGCGGCCAGTAGTAACGGGAACATGCTGCAGGTGATCTTTTTCGTCATCTTCTTCGCCGTCGGCCTGATTCTGATCGACCCGGTGAAGGCCAAGCCGGTTAAGGATTTCTTCGACGGGGTCAACGAAGTGGTGCTCAAACTGATCGACATGATCATGCTGGCCGCCCCCTATGGCGTGTTCGCACTACTGGCGAGTCTGGTAGTGGAAGCGCCGAGCAAAGACCTCTTCTTCGCCCTATTGTGGTACAGCGGCTGCGTACTGGCGGGGCTCGGAATCATGGTCTTGATCGTGTATCCCTTGCTGGTGAAAGTGGTCACCGGACGCAGCTATTCGAGTTTCATGCAGGGCATCAGCCCGGCGCAGTTGCTCGCCTTCAGTACCAGTTCGAGCGCGGCTACTCTGCCGGTCACGATGGAGCGGGTAGAAGAGCATCTGGGGGTAGATGAGGAGGTGACCAGCTTCGTACTGCCCATCGGGGCGACCATCAATATGGACGGGACGAGCCTGTACCAGGCCGTGGCAGCCGTTTTTATCGCCCAGGCTTACGGCATCGGTCTGAATCTGGGGGATCAGCTCACCATCATCACTACGGCCCTGGCGGCGAGTATCGGGTCAGCGGCCGTTCCCGGGGCGGGCATGGTCATGCTCGTGATCGTACTCGGGCAGGTGGGCATTCCGGAAGTGGGGCTGGCCCTGATCTTTGCCGTCGACCGGCCGCTGGATATGTGCCGTACGGTAGCGAACGTGACCGGAGATGCCACGGTCGCTATGCTGGTGGCCAAATCAGTCGGTAAGCTGGGTGAGCCCCACGAGCGGCGGCTCGATGACCATTACGTGGAAGAGCGGCGGCTTACTCAGCCGTAACGGTGAAGCCGGCCAGGCGGTAAAAGCCCTCGTCAAGTCGGAGTTCCGGTTCGAAACCCAGGGGTACCTCCCTCAAATTCCGGTTGGCATCTTGCAAACGCACCCCCAGCGTATAGTCTCCGGCGGGGAAGTCGTCGGGAATGGCAAAGTCGTAATTCAGCCAGTTCGCCAGGTGAAGCTCGCCAACCGTATTGGCCCCGCTGGGAATCGTATAGACCTTCGTGGCCGGTCCGCTCACCCGGATCTCCATCGTGTAGCGGGCATTCGGATCCACGCCGCCGACCGTCCGCCATTCCATCTGCACGTCCAGGTCTTCGCCGGGCCGGACCGACTCGGGTAGGTTCAGCGCGTAGACGTAGTGACCGACCCCATCCTCTGGAGATTGGACGGTATGGTCACTGAGGTCGATGTCCTGACGGTTACCTCCCGGTCCACAGTCGTATAGACAGCATAGGAACAGGAACAGAAGCGGGTAGCGGAGCGGTGATTTCATCGGTAACTTTTTGGGAGTAGCGAAAAACGGGGCAAACAATGTATATTGAGATCGCTTTAGATGGATTTATTGTTGGATATTGCGGACCTCCTGTATCTGTATTCCACTTACGACGCCAAACCACTTAGCGAATGAAGTTCATGTCCACCCTTCTGTTCCTCCTGTGGGGGGGAGCGGACGGGCGCGCCGAAACCACTTACCTGTACCAGGAGGCAGGTTACGGGGACCGCATTCACTACGAAACCCCCTTCGCGGCAGCCTACCAGGGTCGGGACTCGATGACCGCTAAATCACCGGCACCTTCCCGGATCGTGCACACCGTGCGGGCGGGAGAAACGCTCTATGCACTCTCCCGCCGCTACGGGGTCGGGGTGGAGGATATACGCCGGATCAATCAATTGTCGGGTAATACGATCCGTATCGGCCAGCAGTTGCAGATCCAGGCGGGGGAGGAGGAATCCACTCAGCCAGTGGTTGCCGCCCCGACGATCCCCATCAGGAACGAGCCGGTACCAACCCCGCCCGCCCCGATGGTCACCTCGTCGGAGTTCCACCTCGTTCAGGGGGGAGAGACGGTTGCTTCCCTGGCCCGACGCTTCGGATACACCGAGGAGCGTTTCCGCTCCTTCAATGGGCTGGGGCGTACCGAGCAACTGAGGCCGGGCCGGCAACTGCGTACATCGCACTGCGGCTGTCCGCCACCGGTTACTCCTCCACCTGCGTCCGCGCCCGCTGCCCCACCCGAAGGAAGCCGGGTACCGCTACCTTCCACCTATGTGCGCCCCAGCCGGGAAACTCCCCTGCCCGAACAAGTTGGATATGCCGTGCCGGAAGCTACGAGCCCCACGCCAATCCGGATCGTCGTCCCCCCCGCCCGCCCGCTTGCCGGTGAGCCGGTACCGACCCAGGAACCGCCCGAGGAAACAATCGTCAACCCGGCCCCGCCGCCCTCCTATACCGGACCGCAGCGCGACCCGCGGCAGGAGCGGACGGTGCATTTGGTAAAGGAGGGGGAAACGCTCTACTCGATTGCCAGAAGCTACCGGATGACGGTGACGCGGCTGATGGAGTTGAACGACCTGGGCCCGACCGGGGTGATCGCCCCCTTTCAAAAGCTGTATGTAAACTAATGGGGTAGAACACCTCTTCTATCGGTATACCCGTTCGCGCGCCACATGGTTTCACTACTTCTTTTTGCCCTTTTCTCCATCGCTTTCAGCTTTCTGTGCTCAATTTTCGAGGCGGTGCTGCTGTCGGTGACGCCGTCTTACACTCAAGTCAAGGTGAAGGAGGGGGGGACGACGGGGGAGCTGCTGCAACGATTCAAGCGGGAACTGAATGAGCCGTTAACGGCTATTTTATCCCTGAATACGATCGCGCATACGGTTGGTGCGATCCTGGTCGGTGCCAGTACCGGTGCGGCATTCGGGGAGGGCGGATTCATGCTGCCGTGGATTGGGTACGAGCTTTCCTACGAGGTACTGGTCAGTGTGGTGATGACGCTGGCGATCCTGATCTTCTCGGAGATCATACCGAAGAACCTGGGAGCTACCTACTGGAAACAGTTGGCTCCGTTCACGGTGAAGAGCCTGAACATCTTGGTGAAGATTTTCAAGGTGCTCGGGATCGTGCAGATGTCGAATTGGATCAACGGTCTGATGGGCGGTGGCGAGGCCCATTCAACTAACCTGACCCGGGTCGAATTCGCCATGATGGCGGAGGCCCAGACCGAGGAGGGGAAGCTGCGGGAGGAAGAAGGCCGAATTTTACGCAACCTGCTGAACTTCGAGAGTTTAACGGTGCACGACGTAATGACGCCAAGGACCGTCGTGGTGGGGGCCAAAGCCTCGCTGACGATCAAGGAGTTCTACGATAAATTCGACGGCAGTCCCTTCAGTCGCTATCCCATCTTCGGAGAAACCCGCGACCAGGTACTGGGCTACGTGCTGAAGGACATGGTCTACAAAGCGATCATCGAGAACCGCCACGATGAGCCGATCACGTCTCTTTCGCGGGAGATTCTGACCGTCCCCCAGGAAAGTTCCATTCATCACTTGATCGATCGCATGTTAGAGCGGCGGGAACCGGTTGCGCTGGTGGTAGATGAATTCGGGGGAATGGAAGGACTCGTCACCATGGAAGATGCGATGGAAACCCTACTCGGGCTGGAGATCATGGATGAGATGGACAGTACCCGCGACATGCAGCGGCTGGCGCGCGAGCGGTGGCGGGCCCGGGCACAGGCCATGGGACTGGAGCTGCCCGATCAGCCCCTAGTCGATAGCCCCCCGCAGGCCTAGCTCCAGTACTTCGAGCTGTTTGATTTTTCCCGCATCGATGCGAAACCGTAGGGCCGTGCGCATGCGGTGAAAGCCGTGCCTGCCGCTGGCCCCGGGATTCAGATGCAGGCAACCGCGCTTTTTGTCGGGCACGACTTTGAGGATATGGCTATGGCCACAGATGTAAAGATCGGGCCGGAGCACGTCCAGGATCTGCCGAACCCGGGAGGTGTAGTGCCCCGGATACCCCCCGATGTGGGTCATAAATACCGATAGACCGCCCACCGAAAACCGCTGATCGAGGGGGAGGCGGGAGCGGACGGACTGATCGTCGATGTTGCCGTAAACCCCCCGCACCGGCTTAAATTCTGCCAGGCGGTCCAGGACCGAAACCGCTCCGACATCCCCCGCGTGCCAGAGTTCATCGCAGTCCGCGAAGTGGTCGAACAGGGTGGGGTCGAGGTGGGAGTGGGTATCGGAAAGAAGGCCGATGTACATTCAAGCTACTTCAGTGGATAAATGCCGATGCTCACGTTACCCCGGGGGGCGATCTCGACGGTGGGGGTGGCATAATGAATTTCCCGGTCGGTGAGTTGTTGTTTTTCCTCGGGATATAGAAAGTTGGTCGCCACGAAATCAGCATCCCAGGTATGGACCAGAATTAACTTCTCCGCCGGTCCGGGTGGCAGGGAGTTGATATTGTCCTGGCAGGGCCAATTCTGGCACTTTACCCTTCTGGTCTCACCCTCGGGTATCTGTTCGGCCAATTGCAGGAACGCATCCCGGTAGCCGACGCCCCAGTAGTCCATATCGAAATCTTTCACTATGGATTCATTCCGAATGAGGTCATTGAAAAATACGTTCTGATGGGGGTGCATCCTAGCCATCCGTGCGCCGGTGATCGATATGGCTGCCAAGAGGACGAAGCGGGACAAATAGGGAGACCGCCGATCGACCTGGTAAAAGCCGACGAGGAGTAGATAAACCAGGCCGGGATAAACGAAATGCAGGTGGCGCCACCCATTGTATACCGTCGAACCCAGCAGGATGATCACCAGAATCGGGCCAACCGACAAGCCGAGTTGAACGAAGTCGTACTGCTCGGTAGGCGACTGCCAGAAACGCAGCGACCGCAATCGGACCAGCGACCGCCCGCCAACCAGCAGGCAACCCACCAGAATGAAGAACAGATACGGCAGGGGGGTGGTGATGCCGATCCAGACGGGAATGTAATACCAGGGCAGGTCGACGGCGCGCAGGTATTCACCGTACAGGAGATTGGTGCTGTCCCAGGTGTAATTCGCCATCTTCACCACCGAGGAAGTTAGCCGTTCCGCCGGAGCCGCCCAGAGGTAAGGAAAGAGCGGCAGCATCAAAAGCAGCGTCACCGGCAGATAGACCGCAACCTGGGCCAGCCTGCGCCAGTTGCCGGGCCGCTCCCGTAATTGCTCCCATAGCAGTATGGCTACCGTAGCCCCCAGAATGATCAGGGCGGGGTAGCGGGCGTTGAGGGCCAGGGAACTGGCCAGGGCGTGCCACAACAGATTGCGCCAGCTCCGCCGTCTGAGGAATTGAAAGAGGGTGTAAGTCGCAATCAGGTAGAAGACCAGCAGGATGTGGTCTTTGGGATTGAAAAAGGAGTGGGCGAAAATCCGCGGCGTGATAACCAATACTGTGCAACCGATGAGCGGATACCAGCGCTGAAGCGGCCACCGTATGCGCAGTGTCCGATAAAAGAACACCAGGGCCAGAGCGAATAATAAGAAATTCAGCCGGTGACGCAACTGGTAAAATGCATAGCGGTCGTCCTCTAGCCCGAACACCCGCTCCAGTCCGGTGGCCATGATCTGGTAGATCATCCCGTAGGGAGAAAAGCCTTTGCCCTGGGTATCGAACGGACGATGCGGTATGCCTAAACGATCGGCAACGTACGATAAGGTGACATGACCGTGGCGGCGCTGCACCGCTTCGTCCCAGGAGATGCCGTAATCGTCCACGATCAGAAAGGCCAGTAGCAGGTAGGCAACAAAACAAAGGATCGTTACCAGGCGGTGAAGAGCCACGGCGAAATTTTAGGGCGGGGACAGCTGCTATGACGGTAAACGTCCGGGGGCCGGACAATCGTTGGTGCCCAGGGTAAACTATCTTGCTTTCGGCCGCTAATCCTCTTCTTCCACCGTATCCTCATCGGCCAGCTCGTCCATGTCGATGTCGGCCTCCTCGATGTCGTCGTCGTATTTATCCTCATATTCCTCACGGGCCTCGTCGGTCAGCATGCCGTCGTCATCGTAGTCGTCATCGTCCTCGATGATGAGCTGGGCTTCGGATTTGGTCATGCGGATGAGGTAGTACTTCTCCACGGTCTCGAAGGGGAGGGCACTGGCAATCTTGCCGTTCACGTCGGTGAAGCGGATCAGATGGCGGTCGAAGCCATTCGGGTAGTTCAACTTGATCTGCTCCAGTAGCGAGTCATCAAGTTTGTCGTAGTTCTTGATCACACGTGGTTTGCTCATACGACGCTCATTGCCTTTTTATGGTCGGCCAGGAATTTTTCCAGTCCAATATCGGTCAGGGGGTGCTTGAACAGACTGTCAAAGCTGCTCAGGGGGCAGGTGACGACGTCGGCACCGGCCTTGGCCGCTTCTACGATGTGCTTACCGCTGCGGATCGAAGCGGCCAGGATTTCCGTCTCAAAGCCCTGGATAGCATAGATCTCGGCGATGTCGGAGATTAGGGACATTCCCTCCCAGCCAATGTCGTCGATACGGCCGATGAAAGGGCTGACGTAGGTAGCCCCGGCCTTTGCCGCCAGAATGGCCTGCCCGGCACTGAATACCAGGGTGCAGTTGGTCCGGATTCCGTTCTCCCGGCACCAGGCCAGGGCCTTAACGCCCTCCCGGATCATGGGAATTTTCACTACGATGTTGTCGGCGATCTTAACGAGTTCACCCGCTTCCCGCTTCATGCCGTCGAGGTCCGTGCTAATGACTTCGGCGCTGACATCCCCCTCGGTGATGTCGCAGATCTTGGCGTAGTGGTTGCGGACGTTGTCGTCTCCACTGATGCTCTCCTTAGCCATCAGGCTGGGATTGGTGGTCACGCCGTCGAGGATACCCAGTGACTCGGCTTCGCGGATGTCATCGAGGTTGGCGGTATCGATAAAGAATTTCATGGGGATGGTTTTGCTGAATTTGTCGGTGCCGGAGTGGCTATACTGCCGCTAACATACCACCCGCCGGGATGTTTCCCCCACTATACGCGTTTCAGGCGAATGGGGTAGGTGCGGCCGCTGTACCACTGCGGGACGTAGAGGTTGCCGTCTTCGTCCGCGCAGACGTCGTGGGGATTCAGGAAGGTTCGGTTGTCGTAGGTCACTTCCCGAAAATCCTGCTCGGTGGGCGGGGCACTTCCACCGGGCAGGCTGACCACTTCCATATCTTTGTTAAGCACCGCTACCATGCCGTCGTACATCCACCAGCTTTTCGTGACGATGACGGCGAAGTACGTTTCCTCCCCCAGGATAACGGGCCGGCAGATCGAAAGACCGGGAAGCTCGTAGGTTTTTATATGTTCCCCGCTCATACTCCACCGCTGCACGTTATTGGCCGCCCGGCTGGTGATGAGTAGCGTTGGGGTAGGGGTTCGGTCGTCCACCACGATCCCGTGGCAGCAGTCAAAGTGGTCGGGGCCGCCGAAGTGGGCCTGCAGGCGGCCGCGGCTGTCGTAGCGGAAGATTTGGTTGGACCCGTATCCATCCGCAACGTAAATGTCCCCGTTCGACGCCGTGGTGGTTTCCGTGGGTTTATAGGGCTTGTCTCCGAGCAGTTCAGCATCCGGTTTGGGAAGCTCCCGGATGATGCGGCCGTTCAGATCGAGCTGCAGCACGCGGCTATCCGTGACGTCGGTGATCAAAAGGGTCTGGTCCTGCCCGTCGCCGACCCGCGTGAGCCCGTGGGGTTCGGGAAGGTTGAGTTGCCAGCGATCGAGCAGCTTTCCGTCTTTGCTGTAGGCCAGCACGTTCTGTTTGCCGGAAACGGTGGAACAGAGCAGGCGGCCCCGGCCGTCCACGACCATTTCGTGGCAGTGCTGTACGGGGTATTTGCGGCTGTCAAGGCTACCCCACTCGGGGTCGGCCTGGTAGGTGAATTCGCCGTGACCGATGGTGTGTTTATGCATAGGGCTGAATGATGACGAGGCGGTGAGGCAGGCGAAGGCAGGCATAGTTGCGGCGCCTGCGGCGAGTGCGGAACGCTTCAGGAAACTACGACGGGAGGGGCTCATTTTTTGGAAACTTCTTCGGTGGTGGTAACAAGTCGGGAACCGGTATCCACGGCTACGCCGGGGCGGTCGCTGCTGAACGCGTTAACGGCCCCGGCGCTCACCTCTGATCGCCAGAGGTAGAGCCGTTCGAGGGCGGGAAAACGGAGTAGGTGGGGAAATATGTCGTCGTTCACCGGGGTATTGTAAAGATTGAGACTCTCCAGATGATCCAGCTCGGCCAGTTGCGCCACGGTTGCGGCGGTGACCGTATTTCCGTTTAGCCGCAGCCGGTTCAGGTGGGGGAAACGGGATAGGGGGCGGAGGTCTTTATCGCTGAAGTCCTGGTTGTCCAGACTGAGGTAGGCTACCTGATTGCCCGCGGCGGCGGCAAGTTCTTTGAGTGCTCGGGGAGTGACTTGCTTGCCGGGCCGAGGTTTGACTTCCAGGGCGGGGCCACCGGGAACGAGGTCGGAAACGCTCCAATTCATTTCTTCCAATCCATTTCTTACCGTTCGATCAAGTGGCGGCACCCGCAATTTTTCAACGAAGAGGCGCGGACGCAGGTGCAGGCCGTAATCCCGAAGTAACAGCTTCTTCAAATAGGCCGGGGTATGCTCCGGGTCAAGCACGTAGGCCGAGTCGGCACCCGTCTCGATCCAGTAAGCCAGGAGTTCGGTCTCGGTGTAGGAAAGACGTTCGCCCTGGGGTGGCATGGCCTTGGCGTTCCGCCGGGGCAAGGTGACGCGGTTGATCCACCGGCTGTCATGGGGATTGCCCGCCGCGTAGAGTGGTCCGCTGTCGCCGCCCTGAATTAAGAAGGCGAATGAGTCCATTCGCAGGTCGCCGTTCTGCTTCTGGTCGTTGTGGCAGCGAACGCATTTATCGTTGATGGCGGGCTTGAGGAAGGTCGCAAATAGATTGATGCTGTCCAGGTCCCGTTCGTCCCAGTCGATCCGTCCACTTGTATCGGCGACGTGCCCCGTCAGCTGCTGCACCACGGGAGGGGCATGCTCGAAGAGGTAATCCTCTCCGTGCGTCAGGTTACCGCCCTGATGTCCGGCCAGAGTAAGGGCGGCGGCCGTCATGAGGCCGTATACCTTTGCGGTGATCCCGCCCCGTCGCTGCACGAAGTAGCCCGCGGTTGCCATGACGGCGACGGCCACGCCCGCCCAGCGGTGCCAGAACAGTACGTCGCCCCCGTAGTCCCCCCCGGAAGCCAGGAGCCAGCCCGCGCCCGCCGCCGCGATCGCCGAAAGTGCCCCCACCGCCCAGGCCACCCCGATGGCCGGACGGGCGCGTTCGCCCGGCCAGACTTCCAGCAGCACGGCCAGTAAGAGGAAGCCGATTGGCAGGTGAACGATCAGCGGGTGAAAGCGGCCCAGGAACAGCGCGGTATCGGTGAGCAAGAAGCAGATCATAGGGTGGCGTAATCAGAATCCCCAAGGTAAGTTGCCCCAGGGGAAAACGATAGTAAAATAGATAGCGGCGTGTTAGGGGAATTGCCTACCTTTGCGCCCCGGCAAAACCGGTTGCCCCCTGGCGGGAGTAGGCCGGTCTCTGTTAACAACGACAATTCGTCACCATGCCAGTTAAAATCCGTCTGCAACGGAAAGGGCGTCGGAAGCGCCCCTTTTACCACATCGTCATCGCCGACAGCCGCGCGCCCCGCGACGGTAAGTTCATCGAAAAGATCGGCACCTACAACCCCATGACCGTTCCGGCCACCATCGAGCTCGACCGGATGTCGGCCTACGACTGGCTGATGAAGGGGGCCCAGCCCACCGACACGGTCCGGGCCATTCTGCGCTTCAAAGGCGTTCTCTACCGCAAGCACCTGATGCGCGGCGTCGAGAAAGGCGCCCTGACCCAGGAGGAGGCCGACCAGAAGTTCCAGGAATGGATCGACGAGAAGGAAGGCACGACCGCCGAGCGCCGCGCTGCCCAGGAGCGGAAGGAAGCCGAGTTCCGGGCCGCCGTGTCGGGAACGCCCCCGCCGCCCCCCGAGCCCGAGCCCACCCCGGAACCGGAAGCCCCCGCCGCTGCCGAAGCCGCTGAGGAAACCGCCGAGCCCAGCCCCACCGCCGAGCTCGACGCCGCACGCGCCGAAACCAACCCCGAAGCCGCCGCCGACGTAGCCGGAGAAGCCAAGGCTGAAGCCGAAGCCGCCGAAGCTGCCGGAGAGGCTCTTGAAGCCGCCAACGAAGGCGAGAATAAGGAGGAAGCTACCGGCGATATCGCAAAGGAAGTTTAGGCGGATTAATCCCCCACAACGAAAACCCCGACGACCACCGGTCGCCGGGGTTTTTTATTGCCGGCAATATTCCGGCCAGGCGGTCATCAACCGCCTGGTGATGGCACCTGCGTCCCCGCCCGAAACCCGTTTGCCGTCAATATGGGTGATCGGCAAAACGCCCTTAACGGAACTACAGATCAGGGCCTCGTCGGCAGCGAGCAGTTCCCTGCGGGAGACGCTACGCTCCTCGACGGGGATGTTGAGTTGGCGGGCCAGCAGCAGGACGTGCTTCCTGGTGATGCCGAGGAGGATGTCGTCTACCGGCGTGATCAGACTGCCGTTGCGAACGATCATGAAGTTGGAGCGGTCGCTTTCGCGTACCCGATCGTCCCGATCCACGTAAAGGGGGTAATCCGCCCGTGCTTCCCGCAGTAAAGGCTGTATCCGGATTCCCTCGATATAGTCGATGGTCTTCACCCGGGGCAGCTGCCTTTCGTAGTCGTGGAGCATGACCGAACAGCCTTCCCTGTAAAGTTGGCGGGGAGGTGGGGAAAACGCGTACGGCAACACCATCAGACTCGGATCATCGGGGGTGTAGCCGTCGGCCGCCGGCCCCCCGGTAATAACGGTCCGTATCCCGCCGTCGGCGATTCCGTTGCGGTCGATACACTCCTGAATCACCTCCACTAACGCTTCCCTTCCGATCGGCATGTCGAGGTGCAAGCCCGCGGCCGATGCGAAAAAGCGGTCGATATGGTCGTCCAAAAACCGGGGCCGGCGGCCTAGGTAGCGAAAGTAATCGAAGGCCCCGTAGCCACGTAAGATGCTGAGGTCGGAGAGGGGAAGGGCGGCCTTTTCCCGGTCGAGAAAGCGGCCATTGAGGTAGACGGTAGCGAGCATGCTACAAGGTAATCCACCCGCGGAAGACACGCTCGGCGGGCCCCCTGAGTTCCAGGTCTGTAAAGCCGGAATCCCTCCGCGTCCCCCGAACCTGAAGGTCTCCTCCCCGGGTGCTCACGGCTAACTGAAATGGACCGTGTGATGCCGGATGGTAGTGCAGTTGGTAGGCGATGGCCGCCGCGGTGACCCCCGTCCCACAGGCGAGCGTTTCGTTCTCCACTCCCCGTTCGTAGGTGAGAAGAGCGATTCCTTCCGGGGTGGGAGTGGCGAAATTGACGTTGATGCCCGATTCCCGGTAGCGATCGGCGTAGCGTACGGCACGACCGGCGGCAACTACGTCGAGCCCTTCCAATTCGTTACGGAAGCTGACAAAGTGGGGCGAACCGGTATCCAGAACGTAGGCTCCCTCATCCCGCCGCCAGGCGGTCACCTCGTGCATACTTAAGCTGATCCAATCCCCCAGAATGCGACCGGAATGCAAGCCATCCGCCGCTCGAAAGCGATACACCTCGCGGCGCAGACCCAGATCGTGGGCAAAGCGGATAATACAGCGGGAACCGTTGCCGCAAAGAGTACCCGTGCGGCCATCGGCGTTATAGTAGATCATAGTAAAATCGGCCTCCGCGTCTCCGGGCCGCAAGAGCATGAGCCCGTCAGCCCCGATGCCGAAGTGGCGATCGCACAGACGAGCGACTAGCTGTTGATCCAGCCGGGCCAGTACCTTGTCCGAGCGGTCGTCGATGAGGATAAAGTCATTCCCCGCCCCGTGGTATTTCACGAATTCGAGTTCCACCTACCGCAGCGTATCGGCGGCGGCCGCTTCTCGTTCGGCCTTCTCCTGGTAGTAGCCCCGGCTGTCGGGTTGGGCGAGGGGGTCCTCGAAACCGACCGGTACGTCAAGTGTGTAGTGCCGGTAGGCGGCCAGCGCAGCCAGCAGGGTAATGACGATGAGGCCGATGGCGGAGATTCGCCAACCGAAGAGGTTGCCATCGTCGGGTGCGGAAAAGAAGGGGGAGGGGGATTGCTTCACGTATGGTAAAGGTAGGCTGGTCTTGAATAACAAACGGGCGGGCCGGTCGTTTAGGGGCTATGCGGTGGAGCTACCTCGCGCTGGTCATTTGCTGTTCCCTGGCTTCGGCGGTCATCGGCGCCGTTGTCGCTACTACCTGGCTGCGGCCGCCCCCTGGTCCCGCCGCCCCGACGATACTGAATCCCGACCGAAGTCAGCTGCGGGAACGCCGTTTGGCAAGCAGTTCGCCCACCGATTTCACCCGGGCGGTCGAGGCCGCCCTACCGGCCGTAGTTTCCGTACGTGGCCGGGGAGGAAGTATCCACAGTTCGGGATCGGGGATTCTAATCAGTGCCGATGGCTACGTAGCCACGAATTTCCACGTCGTGGAAGAGGTCAAAGCCCTGACCGTCACCTTGGCGGATAAGCGGGAATACCGAGCCACCCTGGTCGGGAGCGACCCGGCGACCGATTTGGCGCTGCTACACATCAAAGCGGATGAATTGCCGGCCGCGACTTTTGGAAATTCCGATAGCCTGCGTATCGGTGAGTGGGTCATAGCGATAGGCAATCCCCTGCGGCTCAATTCAACCGTTACGGCGGGTATCGTCTCGGCGAAAGGCCGTAGCATCGACGTGCTGGAATACGAGGATCGGATCGAGTCCTTTATCCAGTCCGACGTAGCTGTAAATCCGGGGAGTAGCGGCGGGGCGCTGGTGAATACCTCCGGAGAACTGATTGGCATCAATACGGCCATATTAACGAATAGCGGCCGGCACGAGGGTTATACTTTCGCGGTGCCGGCCAATCTGGCGAGGCGGGTGCTGGATGATCTGCGGGACTTCGGGCGGGTCAAGCGGGCGGTCTTGGGGGCATACGTACAGGAGGTCAATGCCGCGCAGGCACGTCGGTTCAGGCTGCCCGCCGCCCGGGGGGCCATCATTACCGAATTAGTGCCGAGCGGTTCGGCGTGGTTGGGTGGATTGGAGATCGGGGACGTACTGCAGGAAATAAATGGGGTAGCCATCAATTCCCGCTCCGAAATGCAGGAACAACTCAGTCGCTACCGCCCTGGTCAGCGAGTGCGGGTCACCTATGTGCGCCATGGCCGCACACGTCGCCTCACGCTTTTGCTCCGGGGCAACGAAGAACGCAGTCAGCGCTTAGTGAGTGTGCGACGCAACGAGCGGCTGCTCGAACTCGGTATCGGGGTGAGGCGGCTCAGTCCCACCGAATGGAAACGCTACCCGACCGGCGGTGTGCGGGTCACTTCCGTCGATCGTCGCGGGCCGGCTGCGGTGGCCAATGTGCTGGCCGGACTTCGGATTACCGAGGTCAATGGCGAGGTGATTCATACCCTCGATCAGTTCATCCAGGCGATCATGGCTACCGGGTCGGTGCGATTGAAGGGAACTTACGAGGGCTATGTTGGCGAATATGATTACCTCATCGCGACCAACGAATAGTACCTTTACGCATCCTTTTTCCGCTCCCTAATACCCCTTAATGCCGAATCCTTCTCACCGGTCACTTACCGTACCCCTTAGCCCGTTCCGCAAACTTATCCCCGTAGCCGAACGGGCCAAAGCCGCCGGAAAGCAGGTCTATCACCTCAATATCGGGCAACCCGACATTCGCACCCATCCCTCGGCCGTGGCGCGATTCCGCAGACTGCCCTGGGAGATTCTAGACTACAGCCCCTCCAACGGCATTCAAAGCTACCGGGAGGCGCTGACCGGTTACTACCGCCGCTTCGATGTTGAACTCCACTCCGACGAGATCATGATCACCACCGGGGGCTCAGAGGCGATCCTGTTCTTTATGCTTGCCTGCCTGGACCCCGGCGACGAGGTCATCATCCCCGAGCCCTTTTACGCGAACTACAACGGGTATGCCCATATCGCCGGGGTTCGCGTGATTCCCATCACCTGCAATATCGAGGAGGGCTTCTGCCTGCCGCAACCGGATGATTTTGCCCGCAAGATCACCCCCCGTACCCGGGCCATCGTGATTACGAACCCGAATAACCCGACCGGGGCCTGCTACGGCCGGGATCAGCTCGACCGCATCTCCAAGATCGTGCGGGAGCACGATCTCTTTCTCTGCGCCGACGAGGTGTACCGCGAATTCAGCTATGATGCCCCCCTGCAATCGATCCTGCAACTTCCGGACCTGGATCAACACGCCATCGTGATCGACTCGGTCAGTAAACGCTACAGCGCTACGGGTGCCCGGGTGGGAGCGCTGATCAGCCGTAACCTGGAGGTCCGCCAGGCCGTCGATCGGTACGCCAAACTGCGGCTCAGTCCCCCGGGATTGGGTCAACGACTGAGTGAGCTGATGCTGGAAGACGACGGCGCTTACCTGGCCGGCGTGAAAGAAGACTACGCCGCCCGCCGGGAACTGGTCTACCGTCGCTTACAGACTATGCCGGGCGTGTATAGTTATCGCTCCGGTGGTGCATTTTACTGCTTTGCCCGGTTGCCCGTGGAGGATAGCGAGCATTTTTGCCAGTGGCTACTGGAAAAGTTTTCTCACGAAGGGGCAACGGTCATGCTTAGCCCCGGTCCTGGCTTTTACGCCACCCCCGGTCGCGGAAACGACGAATGTCGCATCGCCTATGTACTGAACGTAGATGAGCTGGACAAGGCGATGAACTGCCTGGAAGTCGCCCTGCGGGAATACCCCGGCGTGGAGGTGGAACTAGTCGGTAGCGCGGATGCGCTCGGCAACGGAGTCAAGTAGTACTTCGTCGATCCAACGACTGTACTGCAGTCCGCTGGGGTGCAGCTCGTCTTTTGCCACCAGTTTGGGTTGGTCAAGTCCCTGCCGTGAAATCGGGGTAACATCAAAAAAAGGCAGGTTGTACCTCGCCGTGACTGTCCGGGCGGCTTGATTGAACGCGTCCACCTCCTTAGTAATTTGCTCCGATCCACCGCCGTTCGGGGTATATGCGTAATCCGGAATCCCGATCACGAATACCCTGCTGACCCGGCCGTCGGCGAAACCGATGGCCCGCTCGACTAGTGCGGTGAAGCGATCCCGATACCCATCCACGCTGAAGCCCTGGTACTGATCGTTCACTCCGATCAACAGCGAAACCAGGTTGTAGTCGCTCCGTGGCATTTCGTTATCCAGGGCGTTGGCCAGATTATCCGTCCGCCAGCCATCCCGAGCTACAATACATGGATCGGCAACCTCGATACTGTAGCTCTTCCGCAGCTTATCGGCCAATAGATGGACGTAGGTCTCCTTCGGCCCGACGCTGGTACCAATGGTGTAGCTATCCCCAAGGGCCAAATAGCGTAGTCCCGGCATAGGTTAGTCAGTATACCGGTAGCCGCGAACCGCATTCACGAAGGCTTTGACGCCATCCAGCGGAGTGTCGGGATAAACACCGTGCCCGAGATTAGCCACGTGCTTGCGACCGAAACGCTCGA
>CAZKPE010000002.1:0-3040 GCA_964554545.1 uncultured Lewinella sp. | reverse complement strand
TCGGGATAAACACCGTGCCCGAGATTAGCCACGTGCTTGCGACCGAAACGCTCGAGCATGCTGGTAGTAGCTTGGCGGATTTGTTCCTCCCCGGCGTACAATTGGGTCGGGTCCAGATTGCCCTGCAGGATTTTACCCTCCACCTGCGTCCGCGCCCGCTCCACGTCCGCGATCCAATCGAGTTGAATAGCGGTACAGTTAAGTTGACCCAATTGCGGAATAGCGTGGCGGGCATCTTTGGCGAATACGGTGACCGGAACCCCGTGGAGCTCGTCACAGATATAGTTGAGGTAGGGTAGGCTAAATTCCTGATAGTGAGCTGGTGGAAGAACACCAGCCCAACTGTCGAATAGCTGGATAACGTCGGCCCCGTGGCGGACCTTCTCCTTCAGATAGCCGGCCGTCGCCACCGCAATACGCTGCAGCAATTGATGACTGAGCGTCGGTTCTTGATAAAGCATCCGCCGGGCATGACTAAAGGTCTTGCTGCCACCTCCCTCGACCATGTAGGCGAAGATCGTCCAGGGGGCACCGGCAAAGCCGATCAGGGGGACGCGGTCGCGCAGTTCGCGCTTCGTTACGTCCAGGGCGTCGTAGACGTAGGTGAGTTCGCTCGGCGCGTCCGCTGGATCGCGGAGGGTCGCCACGTCCGCCGCCGACCGGATCGTTTTGGGGAAGCGGGGGCCGACCTTTTCGACCATATTGTAGTCCAGCCCCAGCGCCTCGGGAATCACGAGGATGTCGCTGAAGATGATTGCCGCGTCGACCTGTAGCTCATCCACGGGCTGGATCGTGACCTCGGCGGCCAGCTCCGGCGTGGAGACCAATTCTTTAAATCCGCTAAGCTTGGCCCGCAACGCCCGGTACTGGGGCAGAATGCGCCCGGCTTGCCGCATTAGCCAGACGGGGGGGCGTTCGACGCGTTCGCCACGTAGGGTTCTCAGGAATAGGTCGTTTTGCATGCTGGATGGTGTGGTATCGAGGGTAAGGGGGTGATGGGGCTAAGGGGTCAGGTCTGTACGGCACCGACATTAAATCTCGGAGTCGGCGCGTGGGTGGCCGCTTCGATGCCGGCCGAGATGTAGGCGCGCGTTTTGCGGGGATCGATGATCTCGTCTACCCAGAGGCGGGCGGCGGCGTAGTAGGGGCTGGTCTGGGCGTTGTAGCGTTCGGTTATCTTGTCGAGCAGTTCCTGCTTTTCGTCTTCCGGCACGTCGCGGCCGCTGGTCTGGATCTGCAGCAGCACCTTGGCGGCCTGCTCGCCCCCCATGACGGCAATGCGGGCGGTGGGCCAGGCCAGCATCAGGCGGGGGTCGTAGGCACGGCCACACATGGCGTAATTGCCGGCCCCGTAGCTGTTGCCGACCACGATGGAAAATTTGGGGACGGTTGAATTGCTAACGGCGCTCACCATTTTAGCTCCGTCCTTAATGATGCCCCCTTGTTCCGAGCGACTGCCGACCATGAAGCCGGAAACGTCGTGTAGGAAGACCAGCGGAATGTTCTTCTGGTTGCAGACCATGACGAAGCGGGCCGCCTTATCGGCGGAGTCGCTGTAGATGACGCCGCCGAACTGCATCTCCCCCTTTCCGCTCTTCACGACCTGCCGGTTATTGGCGACAATGCCGACGCTCCAGCCGTCGATGCGGGCGTAGCCACAGAGGAGGGTTTGTCCGTATTCTTCCTTGTATTCGGTGATTTTACCCTCGTCGACCAGGGCCGCGATCAACTCCCGGCCGTCGTAAGGTTTGGCGCGGTCGTCGGGGAGAACGCCCAATACGGCGGCGGGGTCGGTTTTAACGGATTCCGTGCGGTCAAAGGGCGTCTGTACGATGCCGGGGATGCGGCCCATCAGGTCGCGGATAGTGGAGAGACACTCCTGGTCGTCCGCGCATTTGTAGTCGATCACCCCGCTGACGGAGGCGTGCATGTCGGCCCCGCCGAGTTCTTCCTTACCGACTTTCTCTCCAATGGCGGCGCGGACCAGGTAGGGGCCGGCCAGGAAGATACTGCCGGTACCCTCTACGATCAGGCTTTCGTCGGACATGATCGGCAGGTAAGCCCCTCCAGCCACGCAGCTGCCCATGACGGCCGCGATCTGGGTGATGCCGAGGGCGCTCATCCGGGCATTGTTGCGGAAAATACGGCCGAAGTGATTGGCGTCGGCGAAGATCTGGTCCTGCATGGGCAGGAAAACGCCGGCGCTATCGACCAGGTAGATGATCGGCACGTGGTTCTCCATGGCGATTTCCTGGGCGCGGAGGTTCTTCTTACCCGTGATGGGGAACCAGGCCCCGGCCTTGACCGTCGCGTCGTTGGCTACGATGACGCAAAGCCTGCCGGAAACCCGTCCGTAGCCCGTGATGACGCCGCCGGCGGGGCAGCCCCCGTATTCTTCGTACATATCGTAGCCGGCGAAGGTGCCGAACTCCAGAAACTCCGTTCCGGGGTCGATCAGGGTCTCCACCCGCTCGCGGGCCGTTAGTTTTCCCTTGTCGTGCTGCTTGGCTTTGCGGCTGGGGCCGCCGCCTTCCAGAATGCGTTCGCGGCGGTGATTGAGTAGGCTTAGGGTGAGTAGCATGCCGTCCTCGTTCTCGGCGGCGGTGCGTTCGGCTGGGGTCATTCGGTGGTGGTTAGGGTGGGCGAAAAGTACGATATTCGCACCAACCCGCCTTCGCGCCCATGACCTACAGTTGGATCGGCCTTCTTCTTGAATTCGTCTTTTTCGCCCTCGGGGTGTACCTCTACCTGTTCGCCCGCGGCTTCATCGGTAAGGGTGGGGGAGCGGCCCAGACGCGCGCCCAGGAGTTCCGTAAGGACAACGCGACCTGGATGCGCTTTCTGGGTCTGGCCCTGGCGGCGCTGATGGGGGCGAATATCTTCCTTCACCTCCGCGAAATCCTATAAATAGAAAAGCGGCAGCGCGACCCTGGTAGATCGGCTGCCGCTCGTGCCCGGAACGGGAATCGAACCCGTACTCTCAGTACTGAGAACTGGATTTTAAGTCCAGCGCGTCTACCAGTTCCGCCATCCGGGCGGT
>CAZKPE010000001.1:37130-63683 GCA_964554545.1 uncultured Lewinella sp. | reverse complement strand
TGGCAGCGAAGCGATGGATCTCGCGGTCGGTCATCCAGCTGAAGTCGACGACCTGTTTGGTGCAGCTATCGCAGTGGCGCGTGTGGGTGTCGACGGGGTTCATAGCGTCCCAATCTTCGTGGCAGGGTTCGGGGATAGAGACGCGGAGGGGAGTGTAGGCCATGGCGGAAGCTGTTTGTCGGTAGATGCGCGTCCGGAAGGAATTGCACAATCACCACGAACAAAAGGTCCTGGTCGGAGGGGGCAGCGTTTACTTAGGTCACAGCGTTACCAAAGTAGTTCGTCGTCACCAATTCAGGGTTGGTCGAACCAACGTTTCCTTTCCCCTCCTCGTCCCTAGTTTAGAGAGCAACACATTTATCCAATCATGTCATTCGCAGGAGCCACTGCCGCGGCTAATCACAGTCTACAACAAAACGCCAAGCTCCGGCGCAAGCACACCTATGAGCGGGAAATTGATTACCGGTGGGGCAATCGGGCCGGTATCGACGACACCGCCTCCTCCGCTACCCGCAAGCGCTTGCGTGAGCAGTACCAGGCCGAGTTCCGGGCCGATCGTCGCATCCGCCGTATCGGAACGGCCCTGGGGCTGGCGGCGGCACTTTTTCTGCTGTACTGGATGATTTTCTAGTTAGCGGCGGACGTATCTTGGCAGCTGCTATGAACCGCTGCAAGACCTTCCTCCTGGCCCTGGCCCTGTTCGCCTCGGGCGCTTTTCTGACCGCCCAGGTCTACGACTCCGCCATCGGGTTGCGCCTCGGCTATCCCCTCTCGGTCAGCTATAAAAGCTTCATTAGTACGACGGATGCTATCGAAGTGTATGCCGGCTTCCGGGGCTACCGCCGCTATAACTGGGTGTCGATCAATGGTGCCTACCAGCGGCACGAGCGTATTTCTGAGGTGAACGGCCTGGAATGGTATTACGGGGGTGGCGTGGGGCTGCAGTTTTGGAACTACGACTTTGATGAACGCGGGTCCACCACACTGAGCCTGGCGGGCTATCTGGGCTTGCAGTATACCTTTCCCGACAGTCCTATTTCGCTGAGCCTCGATTGGATTCCACGCATCTTCGTCGGAACCATCCGTACGCGATTTGAAAAATTCGGAGGGGGCTATGGCGGGCTCGGCGTACGCTACGTGCTGGGTCGTTAGCGTGGCTAAATTGGGGGAGCGAAAGCAGCGGCCGCGATGCCATCAGCGTAGGGGATTCCCGCACGGGACAGGCGATACACATTCCGTTCCTGGTAGATATGGCCGGCTTGGAGAGCGGGACCGATCTCCCTGACGAATAATTGCCGGTAGCGCTCACCGAATGTCGTGGTCAGTTCTTCGGTGTCGATTCCTTCCGTTCGGCGTAGGCCGGTCATTACGAATTCATTGTAGCGGTCGCGGTCGGTCAGTGTCTCTTCTTCGTACAGGAGCGGGCCGGCGGCGCGGAAGTCCACATAGGCGTCGATATCCCGCCAGACTCTAGCGTAGCGTGCATTGTTGCTCACATTCCACCGGCGGGTGTTATTCCCATCGAAGCTGTGAGCACCCGGACCTACCCCGAGGTAGGCTTGCCCGGTCCAGTACCCGCTATTGTGGCGGCTTCGCCGGCCGGGGCGGGCGAAGTTGCTGATCTCATAGTGTTCGTAACCGGCACCGCTCAGGTGGTCGATAAGCATATTCAGCTGGCGGTCGAAGCGATCGTCGCTGGTGTCCGGAGTGGTCCCCATAGCGACCCGGTGTCCGAGGGCGGTGCCGGGTTCGACGGTCAGGGCGTAGGCGGCTACGTGATCGACGGCCAGGCTAGTGGCGATGTCCAGGTTGCGCTGCCAGGTATCGTTGTCGGTGGTTTGTCCGCCGTAAATCAGGTCGATGCTGAGGTTGTCGATGCCGGCGCTCCGGGCCCGGTCTACGGCCTGAAGAGCCTGCTCGGCGTCGTGGGCGCGGTTCATGAAGCGGAGGTCCGTCTCGCTGAAGCTTTGAATACCGATGCTGAGGCGGTTGATGGGGGAGCGGGCCAGGGTTTTGATCACTGTCGGGGTCAGGTCGTCCGGGTTGGCCTCCAGGGTGATTTCCTGTTCCGTTGCCGGATCGTAGTAGCCAGCGGATTCTAAGGCAGCAAACAGATCGTGTAGCTCCTTTTCCGTCAAAAGGGATGGGGTCCCCCCACCGAAGTAGATCGTGGGTACCGGACCCGATGGCAACTCCTCCCGGCGGACCTCCAGTTCCCGGATCAGCGCGCCGAGTACATCCTTCCGCGTCTTCAGGTTCGTGCTGAAGTGGAAGTTGCAGTAGCTACAGGCCTGCTTGCAGTAGGGGATGTGGAGGTAGAGCAAAGGATTGGCGATTGGCGATTCTCGAAATACGATTGGCGATTTAGCTGCCGCGTAGGAGATGCTCGCTGCGCTCCTTTGGTTTACCACGGATTAGGCACGGATTTTTGCACGGATGTAACACGGATCTCCTGTTTGGCGTACATACCCTAGTCACGATCATCCGGTAGCAAAATCCGCGAAAATCCGAGCCTTAGCGCAACGCGCGATCCGTGTAAATCCGTGTTGATGGACGAGCGAAGCGAGCAAAGCCGTACAGCAATCCATGCCCTAATCCGTGGTTAAAGAAGACGAGCGAAGCGAGTAAATATTAGCGGCAGTAAATTGCCAATCAAGATTCGCATATCGAGTATCGCAAATCCTTACCTGCCCTTCGGCCGCCGCCGCTTCCCTCCCCGGCTCATCATTCCGTGGCCCTGCTTGCCCATGCGCTGAGCGGCTTTCACCTGGCCCGATTGCTTGAGAGCGGTGTCCAGCATATCGATCTGTTCGGTGATCTGGGGGAGTTTGGAATTGGTGTCTTTGGCGGCCTTGAGGTACTTCTTTGCGGCTCCAAAATTGCGGCGATTGGCCTCGATCTGGGCGAGTTGCAGCTTCAGCATGGCCTTTTCATTGGCGGTGGGGACATCGACGGCGTCGGCCTGCTTGAGGTAGCCTTCGGCGGCGTTGAGGTCCTTTCGGCTGAGGGCGATGGTGCCGCGCATCATGTAGTAGAAGGCGCGGTTGGCGCTGTAGAGCCAGTTGGGTTTGATGGTGAGGTCAAGTAGCTTCTCGGCCCGGTCGAAGTCCTGTACCTGCACGGCCTTACCGGCCGGCCCGACGGTGCCGAGGAAGATGTAGCCGGCCAGTAGAATAAGCCCGGATAGCAGGAAAGGGAAACCATACCAAAATCCGTAAAGTACCCACAGCAGGATACCTCCTAACACACCAAGGGCAATTAAAGCGAAACGGATATAGGGGGGGATGATGAACATAATCTTTAGTTTTGATTGCACCTGCGCGCCGCCGCACAAAGGTTACTCGAGTGACGCCTCGTACTGCCGCTGGGCTCGCTTGGCCACGAAGATCGATATCTCGTAGAGGGCGTACAGCGGAATGCCGATCAGGATCTGGGTGACCACGTCGGGCGGAGTCAGCAGGGCGGCCAGCACCAGAATGCCGACGAAGCTATGCTTGCGGTACTTCCGCATCCCGTCCGCCGTGACCAGCCCGAACTTGGCCAGGAAGTACACCAGCACGGGCAGCTCGAAAATGAGTGCGGCGGGCAGCGTAAACATGACCATATAGCTGATGACGGAGGCCATCTTCGGCTGGTTCACGGTTCCCCCCACCTCGAACCCCATCAGGAAGTTGGTGCCGAAGGGAGCGACAATAAAGAAACCAAAAGCCACCCCTATAAAGAAAAGAACGGAGCAGATAAAAATGACGCCACGGGTCGCCCGTTGCTCCTCGGGGTAGAGACCGGGGCGCACGAAGGACCAAGCCTCGTAGAAAACATAGGGGAAAGCCAACACGAAACCCCCGACGAAGGCCATCTTGACGGAGGTGATGAACTGCTCCCCGAACTCGATCGCCTGCACCTGCACGGCGGGCGGATAGAAGCAAAGAGCCCCACCGGTGCCGAGCCACTCCGATAGCCGGCAAAACATGGCGTAGCTGGCGAAGTCCTTTCGCAGCGGTCCGTACAGTACTTGACTGAAGTACCAATCATTGAAGATGAACAGCACCACCCCGGCGACCAGGATCGCGACCAACGCCCGCATCACGTGCCAGCGCAGTTCTTCGAGGTGATCGACGAACGACATTTCCTTCTCCTCGGTCGCTACCGGGCGGCCGTCGGTGTCGTATTCCCAGGTGTCTACGTCCTGTTGATCGAGTGGCATAGCGCGAAGGTACTACCTAGTTCAGTTGGAGTAGAAAAGGACGCACGGCCGCTTCGCTGTACTCCCAGAGCCGGCGGGCCAGCGATTCATTACAGGCCGAGGGGGAGGGCTTGCGGAGGCACTGAGTGGGATCGAAGTAGCGCCCGGAAACGGTGCGTACCTCGGGGCTGCTCGCCAGGTACACGCTCGTATCGGCACCCCGCTCGGGGGTGCGGGCGAAGGGTTTGTAGAGCGACCAGACGGCGCGGGTCAGCAAACTGGCCTTTTTATTTGCCAGGGAGGTACCGACCACCCCGGGGTGCAGGCTGTTGGTAGTCAGCTCACCCCCGTGGCGGCGGTCCAGTTCTTTGGTGAACAGCACGTTGGCGAGCTTGCTCTGGGCGTAGGCGCGGGTGCCGTTGTAGCCTTTTCGCCCGTGCTCGCCGCGTAGGTTGCCGAAGTCAATGGCTCCTTTCTGGTGCATGGCACTCGATACGTTGATGACCCGGCTGCAGAGGTTGGCACACTGCATGGCGGGAATGAGGTTGAGGGTAAGCAGAAAGTGACCCAGATGATTGACGGCGAACTGTAGCTCATAGCCATCGATGCTCAGTTCCAACGTGTCGGTATAGAGGCCGGCGTTATTGATCAGAACGTCAAGCCGCGGGTAGTTCGCCAAAAAAAGTTCGGAGGCCACCCGTACGCTGGAAAGATCGGCCAGATCAAGGGGCAGGGTGTCGATGTCTTCGTTGCCGGTTTCCCGAACCAGCTCCGCCGCGGTACGCTGGGCTTTCGTCTCGTCCCGGCAGGCGAGCACCAGGTGGGCTCCCTTGTGGGCCAGGCGACGGGCGGTGGCCCGGCCGATGCCATCGTTGGCACCCGTGATGAGGACGGTCTTGTTCTGCATGTTGCGGTAGGCCAGATAACGCGTAGGGGTAGGGGGAAGGTTGTTACCTTTGGTGAGTGCTTGCGACCCACGACCTCGCTTACCGCTTCCCCGACGGCGGCCCAGGCTTCGCCTTTCCCAACCTGCGGGTAGGGGCGGGGGAGGCCGCCCTGCTCCTCGGGCCGAGCGGATCGGGAAAATCGACCTGGTTGCACCTGCTGGCCGGCGTGCTGACGCCCCGCTCCGGAAAGATGGTGGTGGACGGTACGGATTACGCCCAGTTGCGCGGGGGCAAGCTAGATCGCTTCCGGGGCCGCACCATCGGGCTGGTCCTGCAACGTTCCTACTTTCTGGATGCGTTGACCGTAGCCGAAAACCTCTCGATCGCCCGGCGAATGGCCGGCCTGCCCGCCGATGCGGAATTGCAGCAACGCCTACTCACCACACTCGGGATTGACCGCTACGCCAATCGCCGCCCGCAAACCCTCAGTATCGGACAACAACAGCGGGTGGCCATCGCCCGGGCCCTGGTCAACCGACCGAAGTTGCTGCTCGCCGACGAACCCACCAGTGCCCTCGACCGGGCTAACGCCGACCGGGTCAGCAACCTGCTGCGCGAACGGGCGGCCGAGCTCGGGGCGGCCCTGCTGGTGGTGACCCACGACGAGCGGCTGCGGTCGGACTTTACGAACGTGACGGAATTGCAGCCCGCCCCCAATCAAGTGTAGCGCATGTCCCTCTTCCGCCTCGCCCTCCGCAACCTGCTCTTCCGCCCCTGGACCACCGCCCTCAGCGTAATCCTGGCTGCCCTGGGGGCCGGGCTGATCAGTCTGATCCTGCTGCTGAACTGGCAACTGGAGCAGCAATTCGACCGCAACCTGGCCGGGATCGACCTGGTGATCGGGGCGAAAGGGAGCCCACTGCAGCTCATGCTGTCGAGCATGTACCACATCAGCTCGGCCACCGGCAACGTGCCGCTCGCCGACGTCAAACCCTTCCTCAATCCGAAGCATCCCTACATCGAGCTTGCCGTACCCCTCTCCCTGGGCGATAGCTACCGGGGGCGTCGACTGGTCGGTACGCGGCTCGAGTTTTTGCAACTGTACGGAGCCGAGATCGGTCAGGGAGCGATGTGGTCTGAGGTGATGGACGTGGTGGCGGGGGCCAGCGCCGCCCGTGAGCTCGACCTGCAGGTGGGCGACACCTTCCGCAGCAGTCACGGGCTGGTCGAAGACGACGACCTGACCCACCGGGATGCACCCGCCTTCCGGGTCACCGGTATTCTCGCTCCGACCGGGACGGTTGCCGACCTCGTGCTGCTCACGCCCGCCGAAAGCCTGTGGGCGGTACACGATACCCACGATCATGCCGATCACGCCGAGGGGGAACATCACCATCACGAATCCGACTACGACATCAGCCGGCCGCTTTCCGCCTACTCCGACGAGTCGATCACTTCCGTCCTGTTGATCTTTAAGGGGACCAGCGTAGTCGGTCTCAACATGCAGCGTAGCATCAACGAGAATACCCAGCTACAGGCGGTCACACCGAGCGTGCAGTTGACCGAATTGTACGCGACGGTCGGGCAGGGAGAAGAAATACTGCGCCAACTCGGCTACGTCATCGTGGGCGTCAGCATCCTGAGCATCTTCATCGGGCTTTACAGCTCACTGGATCGGCGGCGGGGGGAGCTGGCGCTGCTACGGAGCCTGGGGGCCGGGCCGGGCAAACTCTTCACCTTGCTGCTGCTTGAAGGCGTTTTGGGCGCGGTCGCAGGTGCAATCCTGGGACTCACATTAAGTCATTTGGGCCTGGTCGCGGTGGCCGGCTACTTCAGCGAGGCCTATCGCTACGACTTCCGGACGTTGGTATTCCTGCCACAGGAGTGGTGGCTGCTGATCGGGGCGGTAGTGGTGGGTTTGCTGGCCGCGATCATTCCAGCGTGGCGGGCGGCGCGGACGGATGTGCACGAAACCCTGGTAAGCTAGCTCCGTCTCTTCTATCGGCAGAGGTGAATACGTCACTCTTCACCACGGATGAGCATGGATCGCGCTGCGCGCTGGGCACGGATTTTCACGGATAGACGTGACATGAATCCGTGAGAATCCGTGCCCTAGCGCAGCGATCCGCGAAAATCCGTGGTGAACTGAATGCCTTATATCGTCCCCTCCCGCTTCAACTCTTTATCCAGATGATCCACCGCCCGCGCCGTCATCGCCATATAGGTGATCGAGGGGTTCTGCGTCCCGGAGCTGGTCATGAAGCTACCGTCGGTTACAAAAACATTGGGCACGGCATGCACTTGGTTCCACTGATTGAGTACACTGGTGCGGGGGTCGCGGCCCATACGGGCGGTCCCCATTTCGTGGATGGCGGCACCCACTGCGGTCGGGTCATTATGGACTTCAAGGTCCTTAAAGCCGGCGGCCTCCATCATCTCCTGCAGGCATTCGACGCCATCCTTACGGAGCGCATGCTCGTTTTCCTTTAGCCCGGCATCGAAGACCAGGACCGGGATGCCGTACTGATCGACCTTCTCCGGGTGGAGCGTCATCTTATTTTCGTGGTAGGGCAGGAGCTCACCGAAGCAGGTAGCTCCGAAGCGCCACTCCCCGGGACTGGAGATGGCCTTTTTGAAGCCCGGGCCGATCGGCGCGTTCAGGTTCGTCCACCGCCCGAGCCCCCCCTGGTAGCCGAAGCCGCGGATGTAGTCGGTCCGCCGCGTTGCTTCGTTGATATTCCGGAAACGGGGGATGTAGAAGCCGCCGTTGGGTTTGCGGCCCTTATAATATTTGTCCATCATCCCATCCCAGGAGGCCGAGCCGCCCATGCCGTAGTGATGGTCCATCAGGTTGTGGCCGAGTTCGCCGCTGTCGTTACCGAGCCCGTCGGGGAAGCGCTCCGACTTGCTGTTCAGCAGGATGGCGGTGGAGCCGATGGTGCTGGCGTTGCAGAAAACGACCGAGCTGTAGTATTCCCGGGTTTCTTTGGTCTCGGCATCGATCACATTGACGCCAGTGACCCGCTGAGTGGCATCGTCAAAGATGAGGGAATGCACGATGCTGTTAGCGATCAGCGTGAGGTTGCCGGTATCGTTCGCGACGGGAATGGTCGACGAGAGGCTGCTGAAGTAGCCGCCGTAGGGACAGCCCCGCCAGCAGCGATCACGGGCCTGACACTTCCCCCGGGTGCCGTGGTGTAGCTCAGGATCGTACTTCGTCAGGTTGGCGGTCCGGCCGGGGGTGATGGTGCGCTCCGGGAAGGCACCTTCCACGGCCTGTTTGAAGTGGGTCTCGGCGCAGTTCAGATCGAAAGCCGGCAGAAATTCACCGTCTGGCAAGTGGGGCAGTCCTTCCGGTTTTCCCTGTACGCCGACGAACTGCTCGACGTAGCTGTACCAGGGGGCGATGTCGGCGTAGCGGATCGGCCAATCGACGGCAACTCCGTCCTTCAGGTTGGCCTCGAAGTCCAGGTCACTCCAACGGTAGCAGTGCCGCCCCCACATAATGGAGCGGCCGCCGACGTGGTGGCCCCGTATCCAGTCAAAGCGCTGCACCTCATCGTAGTCGTACTCATCGTCCTTTACGATCCAGTGTTTATTATCCTGGTGTACCCACCAACTCAGGCGATCCTGCTTGTAGTAGTGGGCGGCGATCTCTTCGCGGGGGACGGTGTTCTGGTAGTCCAGCTCCCAGGTATCCAGGTTGGCGGTGGGGTAGTCGCCGTGGCTGACCATGCGGCCCCGTTCCAGCATGAGGACCTTATAGCCCTTCTTGCAGAGCTCCATGGCGGCGTAGCCACCGCTGATGCCGGAGCCGATGACGATGGCGTCGTAGGTGAGCTCGGCTTTTCCCTGGGAAGTGAAGTTCATAGGTAGATGGGGATAGCTCCGGACTGTGTCCGAAGGCGATACGGGGCAACTCCTCCGGAGTTACAACTTCGAAGAAGTTGCCCCACCTTTGCTCCGGACGAAGTCCGGAGGTGTTTAAATGGCCCAGGCGCGACCGCCCGTCAGCTCCTCCAGATCACCGCAGGGAATGTATTCCCCGGGCACCGGCAGGTAGGCCAGTACCTCGGTGCCGATCGGCTCGCTGTTGAACCAGGCGCCGACGATCTGTGACTTGAGGTCGAAGTAAGCCCCACGGGCGGTAGCCTCCGTATCGGGCAGAGTGTCCCAGTCGGTGTCGGGGTTTTTGTAGTGTAGGTCCTGATCCTGGAGATAGATCAGGGATTTCTCACTATCCAGCGCCCGAAAGCCGCCTGTGGTATTGTCGGCATCCATCTTCGCCATAAGGGCGGCCAGTCCCGTACGGAACTTGTCACGGGCTTCCTCGCTGTACACCTCACCGACCATCTTGTCGACTACCTCGGGAGCACCGACGTCCACGGCCCCGGGGGTGTCCGTACGGGGAATGATGGTGTCGGCGAATTTGGTAATGTATTCGTACTCTTCGGCCGTGAAGAAGCCGGGCTCGTAGACAGCCTCCCCGGCGGCGACGGCTTCGTCGCGTTTGCAGCCGGTCAACAGTGCGGATGCAACGGGGCCGCTGACGGCTACCCCGGTGAAGTATGCGGTATACCGCAGGATATCTCTTCTTTTCATCAGATATTCATCTTTTTGAGCTCATTTACGGCGTGTTCGGCGGCACGTGCCGTGAAGGCCATGTAGGTCAGGGAGGGGTTCACGCAGGCCGCCGAGGTCATAAAGGCGCCGTCGGTCATGTAGACGTTTGGGGCGGACCAGAGACGGTTGTGCTTATCGACCACGCTGTTCTTAGGGCTGCTGCCCATGCGGGCCATTCCCATCTCGTGGATGCCCAGGCCGGGATAGGAGTGGGCATTGTAGGTCTGTACATCTTTCATACCGGCGGCTTCGAGCATCTCGGCCGCGTCGTTCATCATATCCTCGATCATGGCGTACTCGTTCTCGCCCCACTTGGCGTCGAAGGTCAGAGTGGGTAAGCCGTCTTTATCCTTCACGTCGCGGTTAATGGTCATCCGGTTGTTCGTGTCGGGCAGGGTCTCGGCGAAGGCCGTCATACCCATGGTCCAGCGACCGGGCCGGATCAGTGCATCCTTCAGTTCCGGGCCGACCTTGACGTGCATTTCCCGCACGATACCGCCCCAACCGCCCCGGCCGGCACCGCCCTGGTAGCCCCAGCCGCGGAGGTAATCCTTCTTGCTGGCGCGGTCACCGAGGTTCTGGTAGCGGGGGATGTAGACGCCATTGGGCTTACGGCCTTTTTCGATCCGGTCACCGAACTCATCGGTCACACCGTTGGCTCCGACCCGGAAGTGGTGGTCCATAATGTTACCCCCCAGCTCTCCGCTGCGGTCCATGGTCATACCTTCCTCGTGCTCGGTGTTCATAACGATGTAGGAGCTCGGGATAGCCGAAGCGCACAGGAAGATGACCTTAGCGTAGGCTTCGTGGTCCTCACCCGTTTCGGTATCCCGGAAGCGGACGCCCCGGGCCATGCCGTTCTCTTTGTCCATGACCAGGCTGTACACCGAGCTGTGCGGACGCAATGTCATGTTCTCGGTCAGCTTAGCCACGGGCAGGGTGCCGGAGACGCTACTGAAGTAACCCCCGTAGGGACAACCCCGGATGCAGCGGTTGCGGTACTGACAGGCCCCGCGGGTACCCCCGTGGATGGCCGGGTCGTAGGTCGTGAGGTGGGCGACACGGCCGGCCGTTACCACCCGGCCATTCATATTTTCGCCGACTCCCTTGCGGAACTTGTCCTCCACGCAGTTCAGCGGCATCATGGGCAGGAACTTCCCATCGGGCAGCTGTGGCAGATTGAGTAGCTCACCACTGATGCCGGCAAATTTCTCTACGTAGTCATACCAAGGTGCGATATCGGCGTAGCCGACCGGCCAGGGGGTACCTACGCCGTCCTTGGCGTTGGCCTGGAAGTCCATTTCGCTCCAGCGGTAGCTGTGCCGGCCCCACATAATGGACCGGCCCCCGACGTGGTAACCCCGCATCCAGTCGAAGCGCTCTTTCTCGCTGTAGGGGTGTTCGCTATCCTTAACGAACCAGTGCTTGCTCTGCTGGCGGACGGTGTAGCCGGTGCGACTCTGCTTGGGGTAGTGCTCGGCGATCTCCTCGGCGGGCACGTTGTTGCGGTAGTCGAAGTCCCAGGTATCTAGACTGGCAGTGGGGTAATCTCCGTGATTGACCATCCGGCCCTTTTCCAGGACCAGGGTTTTCAGTCCTTTCTCGCATAGTTCCTTGGCGGCCCAGCCCCCACTGATGCCGGTGCCGACGACAATCGCGTCGTAGGTGACCTCTTCCTCACCCTGCGAATTGAATTTCATATGATCGAATTTTGCTTAAGCCCGAAGGGGTGCCAAAATAACAATAATGTCCGGCCCGGGTATGTCATCCGTCGTGGAATAGTCGGTCGGGGCGGCGGCAGGCGGGTGAATCTTCAGTCGCGCAGTGGCCGGAACCCCCGCATGACCTTATTCCACCAGCCTTCACTCTCCTCACTAGGTAACTCTACCGGGGGAAGGTGGTTCAGCAAAAAATGCTCCCGTATGGGAATGGGAGCCGCCCCACGGTAAGCCAGGGGCACGGCCGGCGGAGGAATGTCTCGCGTCCGGCGATCGTAAGGCTGGTTAACCGCGACCCGGTGGTAGGTGAAGCGGTCTTCCTGCCGAATGGAGTCCTGCTCGCCCCGGTTACTCCAGACCAACATACGATCCAGTGCCACCCCGTTCGTACGGGCCACCTGTCGTGCCGTGGTGTCCAGTGGCGACGGCGCGATGGTGTACGCCTCGTAGTAGCGGTCGGGGTCCGTCTCCCCATCAGCCACTAGGGGGTGGGCCCAGGGCAGATGGATGGCATCTTCCCGCTCGCCAGCCGGGTGGCGTGCCAGGTAGGTCTTGAGGGCCGGTATGACGCGCCGGGGCAGCAGCAACGGATGGCCGCCCCGCCGCCCGAGCAGGTAACCCCGCAAGTACTGAGGATTCATTTCCACGACCACCTCCGGGCGCAATCCCGTGACCTGAGCGATCCGGTGTAGGCTGATCTTGCGGTACACCATCACCCGTTCGGTGAGCTGCTGGTCGAGCGGCAGTACGGTGGCCGGTAGCCCGTAATCGTGGTGGTAGCTCATCAGATACACCGCCGCGATGAAACTCGGCACGTACTGCCGCGTCTCCCGGGGCAGAAAGCGCCGCAGCCGCCAGTAATTGCGGCTCCCCGACCGGCGAATGGCGCGGTTGACGTTACCGGGGCCGGAGTTGTAGGCCGCCAGGGCCAATGCCCAGTCGCCGTAACGCTCGTACTGGATCTTGAGGTAGTCGAGCCCGGCCGCGCAGCCGATGGTGGGGTCGAGCCGCTCGTCCAGTTCTTCGCTGACGGTCAGTCCCAGTTCGCGGGCCGTCTCGGGCATGAGTTGCCAAAGGCCCCCGGCACCGACCGGACTGATCGCCCAGGACCGCAGCGCACTCTCCACGATACTCAGGTGCTTGAGCGTAAGCGGCAGGCGGGCGGCGGCGATTTGTTCCTCGAAGATGGGGTAGAAGCGGGCCGAGCGGGCGATCATCCGACCACTCGAGATCGGCCAGTTTTGGATGTAGTTGACGATGCGACGGTACACGGCCTCGTCCATGCGGTAGTCCAGCAGGCTATCGTCGAATTCCGCCAGCCGCGCCTCCACCTCTTCCTCGCTCAGGTCCATGATGCGGCTGGCCAGTGTTTCGGCTTCGTAGTCCGACATTGCACCTGCCCCGATAGCTATCGGGGCGCCCAAAAGGAACAGCAACAGGAGGGAAAAGATGGAAAGAATGTGCGTAGACAAAGTGAATGGGTCAGTGCCGACAAGATAAGGAAGTTAGGGGAAGAACAGCCACTCCACCGCCCGCGGAAATTCCCGCCCCCACCGCGCCTCGTTGTGCTGCCCCAGCGGGTCGATGGCCAGCTCAATGTCGAGGTGGTCACTGCCGGTCTGGGCCAGCAACTGGTCGCGGAAGCGTTCCATATTCGGGACCATGGTCTGGCTTTCGGCCTCCCCGCCGTAGAGGTAGATGCGTCCACGGAAGGGGGTGGTGAGCTTCATCAGGCCGAAGGGAATGTCGGGGGTCACCCACAAGCTGGGACTGAAGACCATAAGCCGGTGGTAGACCCCGGGATAGAGGATGCCGGCGTAAATACTGATGAGCCCCCCCAGGGAACTGCCGCCGATGCCGGTGTGCTCGGCTTCGGGGCGGGTCCGGAAATGATCGTCGATGTAGGGCTTAAGGGTCTCAGCCAGAAAGCGCACGTAAGCCCGCCCGTCGCCCCGCCCCAGTTTGGTGCGAAAGGAGGGGGTGAACTCACTCATTCGCTCGGCCTCGGCGTGGTCGATGGCTACGACGATCAGGTCACCCATCCCTCGTTCGGCCAGGGCGGCCAGCCGCTTGTCAACCCCCCAGCTGCCGTAGGGGGCGTAGTCGTCGAAGAGATTCTGCCCGTCCTGTAAGTAGAGCACCGGGTAGCGCTTATCGGTCTCGTGGTAGTCGTGCGGCAGCAGCGCGGCCACGCGGCGGGTGCGGATGAGCTCGGGGATCTCGAAGGCCTCGTCGATCACCTCGATCTTGGGCAGCAACTCCTCGCGAAAATGCAGCCCGGGGCTCGCCCAATGGGTCACCCGGTCCGCTACCCGCCAGTGCTCGTGGGTGTAGCGAATGTGATTCAGAGCGCTCGCTCCGTACTGCCCTAGCTCGACGCCTTCCCAGCCGCCGCGGGTGTACTTATACTCCACCTTCAGCACGTCGTCGGGGAATTGAAAAGTGCGCCGGTAGCTGCCCGGGCGGGGGCCGGGTTCCATACGGTAGGCTTCATCGGGGACTTTCCAGTCGTTGAAGGTACCCGCTACGTAGACGGGGCGGTCATCGTCGGTGGTGGTGATGAGCTTGAGGGTGCGCTGCGGCATGGGGCAAAAGTACGGATGGTCGGTCCCGCAGTACTGCGGGACAGGTGCAATGGAATAGGGAAAGACGGGCGTTCTTTGCGGAATGAAATTTTTCTTGGGAGGTATGTTGCTTTTTCTATTGATCGGCTGTGCGGGCTACCCTACCCGCAAATTCAGTCTTCCCCTTACCATCAACGAAGCCTCCGGCCTGGTCATTGAAGACGGGCGCTTTATCTGGCACAACGACAGCGGCGACGGGCCCTACCTCTATACCACCGATACGGAAGGCAGTATGTTGAAAATCGATACGCTCAGCGCCCGGGCCAGCGACTACGAAGATATCGCCCAGGATCGCACCGGCATCCTCTACGTTGGCGACTTCGGTAACAATCGCGGCCGCCGCACCGCCGAGACCGTATATATACACGACCGGCAGCGGGGTACGACCGACTCCATCGTCTACACCTACCCCCGGCAGGACGGCAGCGGCCGCCTCACCCCCGGCAATTACGACTGCGAGGCGCTGGTTCAGTGGCGGGACTCGCTGCACCTTTTCACCAAGGATCTACTAGGAGGGGAGCGGAACTTCCGCCTGCTCCACTTCCGCCTGCCTACCCGCCCGGGCAACTACGAGGCGGAACTGGTCGACAGCCTCCACCTGCCCCGGCGGGTGGTGACGGGGGCCGCGCTGGACGAAGATGGCAGTCACCTCTACCTCGTCACCTACAACTTCCGGATGCTACTGGGTTTCCTGCCGACGAGCTCGGCCTCCCTGATCACGCTGACCGACTTTCCCGACGGCCGTTTTCTAAGGGGGAAACTGCAGAGGCGCAACATCGCCTGGGGTCTGCCCACTCAGCATGAAGCGGTAGCGGTCTACGACGAAAAGTACCTTTACGTGGGGGCCGAGGCGACCCGCATCCGCCGCCACGCCATTGCGCGCCGGCTAAAGCGGCGGTAGGGGGGCAGTCCACTGCCGGCTGTTGATGCGATAGATGACCAGGTATCGGCTGCCGGCGTTCGCTACCCGGGGCCAGAGGGAACGGGCCAGGCGCTCGGCTGACGCGCGATCGACGATCTCCCGGCGTAGCAGATCGTTCCGGTACAGGTACAATCCGCTGTAGTAGGTTGACTTGTGCACCTTGTAGCGCAGGTCGGTTAGGGGAGTGAAGCGACTGGTGTCCGCCAGTTCCTCCAATTCCGGCTCGTTGATCAGGTAGGCCAGCTCGCCGTAGCGGTAGACGGCCGCCCAGTCGTAGGCCGCCACGGCCAGATCGAGGGGGAGCGGGTAGAGGGGCTGGCCTTTCACGTACGCAGCGATGACAGTCGTGTCGACGATGGAGTTTTCGGTCTCCCATTTCCCTAAATCACCAGTGTTGTAGGCCATCAGGACAACCCGGTCGACGGGGGGAACGCCCTGCCGCTCTCGGTCGCGGTACTGGTGCAGGCGCAGGGTGCAGCTGATCGATTTCCCGGATATGTCGGCCAACTTTTTGAGGAATTGAAAATACTGCACCTGCGTCTCCGCCGTCCAGTCGCAGTCGATCTGGATTTCGTCGTGGTCGAAGGGGAAGCTGCGGCCCAGTAAACCGACCACGTCATTCACCAGGGTGGGGGAGTCGTACCGCATTACCTCGTTGGTGATGAAGATGACCGGTACGTAGTCCGCCCGGGTGACGTCCTCTACTTCCAGGATGGCGCTGGGACTGGCCCGCCCGTCCGTCCAGCTCACGTCGAACGCCTTTACGTAGACACGCCGGGCATCGTATTCCCGTAGAATTTCGGGCGGTACGGCAAGTTTAGTCTGCCAGTGGTAGAAGGCGTAGGTCGGGGAGGGGGGCGGCGGGGCGCAGGTGCCGACGAAAAACAGCAAGCCAACGACTGCCCAAACCGCAAAATCCGTGCGAATCCGTGCCCTCAATCCGCGTTAATCCGTGGTGAGCCTGATCACGTCATGCAGCGCGGGTATCACCACCTCCCGGAAACCCGCCCGCGCCAGGCTTTCCCCGAAGGGTTCCATCCGATCAAGCGTGCCATGTACCAGGAAGATCTTTTTACAGCTGTCCTGCTGTCCGTTCAGGAAGGAGACGAGCTCCGAGCGATCGGCGTGGGCACTGAAGCTATCCATCACCACCACCTCGGCCCGCAGGTGATGGTACTGCCCGAAGAGCTTCATCCCCTCCACCCCGTCGCGTACCTTCCCGCCGGGGGTGCCGGGGGCGCAGTAGCCGACGATGAAGATGGTGTTCTTCGGATCGCCCATCGTGTTAGCCAAGTGGTGCTTGCTGCGGCCGGCGTTCATCATGCCGCTGGCGCTGATGATGATGGCCGGCCCGTCGAGGTAATTGAGCGCCTTGCTGTCCTCCACGTCGTGCACGTAAGTCAGGCTATTGAAGCCGAAGGGGTCGTCGTCGCTCAGCAGGTAGGTCTGCAACTGGCTGTCGTAGCACTCCGGGTGGGCCCCGAAGACGGTGGTGGCGTTAACGGCCAGCGGGCTATCCACGAAAACGGCCACTTTCGGTAGCCGCCCGCTGCTTTCCAGTTGATCGAGCATGTAGACGATCTCCTGGGTACGGCCCACGCTGAAGGCAGGAATGAGCAATTTCCCCTTCCGCGCTACGGTACGCTGGATGATCTTCAGGAAGCGGTCCAGTTCGTTAGGCGGCAGCTCGTGCTCCCGGTCGCCGTAGGTCGACTCGGTGATCAGGTAGTCGCAGTCCGGCATCCGCACCGGGTCGCGCAGGATGGGGCGGTCGGGGCGGCCGACGTCGCCGGTGAAGCCTACGGTGGTGGTCCTTTCGCCTTCCGTGATCTGTAGAGTGACGCTGGCGCTGCCGAGAATGTGGCCGGCGTCGCGAAACTGCAGCTCCACCCCCGGCCGGATGGTCTGCCAGCGGTCGTAGGGCAGCCCGACGAAACGGTCCATGGCCGGCTTCACGTCGGGGCGGGTGTAGAGCGGTTCGCGGCGGTCGCGGTTCTTGCGGTTGTAGTATTCGGCGTCCTTTTCCTGAATGAAGGCCGAGTCGAGCAGCAGGATGGCGCAGAGGCTCCGCGTGGCGTGGGTGGCATATATCTTACCCCGGAAGCCCTCCCTTACCAGCTTCGGGATGCGGCCGCAGTGGTCGATGTGGGCGTGGCTGAGTACCAGCACGTCGATGGCGGCGGGGTCGAAGGGGAAGCTCCCATTGAAGTCCTCCATCTCCCGGTTTCTGCCCTGGTAGAGCCCGCAGTCGAGTAAAATCGTATAGCCGTCAGCGAGCGTCAGCAGGTGGCAGGAACCGGTGACTTCGCGGGCGGCTCCGTGAAAAGAAAGGGTCATGCGCGTAGGGTGAATCCCGGACTGTCGGAAAGCGGGGTAGTGATGGGGATGACGAGCTCCGGCGGGACTTCGCAGTACAGGTCGCCGTCCATCCCATGCAGTGCAATGATGAAAGTTGAGCGGCCCTTCGCACGCACGTAGTGGCCCCGAACGCCCGCCAGGGGTCCTTTGGAAATCTCCACGGGGCAGCCTTCTTCCAGCGTGTTCACCTTTTCCTCCACCTTCCACTCCAGGGTATGCTCGGTGGAAAGTCGCAGTAGCAGATCGATCTCGGGCTGGTGGATCTGCAGCCGGTTCCTTCCGACTTTAACGAAGCCGTAGGTGAAGGAAGTCTCCCAAATCAGCGGCGACTCGGCGGCGATCAGGCGGACGAACAGGTAGCCCGGTAACAGGGGCAGCTTGCGTACCCCCCGTTTCGAGCGGTACTGATAAGGACGGTCGCGCAATGGCAGCATGTGTTCCACTCCGCTCCGACCGAGCAGTTTGGCGACTACTTTCTCCTTCCGGTGGCCCGTACGAATGGCAAACCAACGCCTCTCGGTATGGTGCAGGTCGTCGGTATGGTCGGTGGGGAGGGAGCGCAGGGCGTTCGCACGGGAAGCGACGAGCACGGAAAGGGGGTTAGTTGGTGTAGCTATAAATCCGGGGTGCCCAAATATAGGTACTGGCCGCAGTTCGTCGTAGTGGGCGACGGCGCGCAGGTGCCAGCTCAATCGGCAAGAAAGCGATCCCGCCATTCCGGCTTTGGTAGGATACACGACTCCTCCCGGCCGAACCAACGGTAGCGGTTGCGCGCGATGAAGCTATAAACGGCATCGCGGATAAAGGCCGGGAAGACGCGCAGGTAGTCCAGGTAGGCAAAGTTTCCTCCCATCAATCGGGCGGTGCGCAGGGCCCCGTCGCTTTTGGTATACGCCCGGCCGTGGTGGTACAGCACAAGGGAGTTCAGGGCCTCCGGGTCTACGCCGAGGGGGGGGAGTAGCTCGGCGGCCAACTCGGACTGCAGACTGGCGAATTTCAGCTCTCCCCGCCGGTCGTTTTGGATGATGGTCTGCACGGCTCCGTTACAGAGATTGCAGACGCCGTCGAAGAAAAGGATGGGGCCGCTCGTTTCCATATCCTGCAAACGCCCCGCCACCGGCTTAGGTTAGCAGGGGCCAGTTGCGGTCGCGGTCGACGATGGTGTAGCCGTCTTCGATCTCCGGCCATTCAATACCCAGGGCGGGGTCGTCGTAGCGCAGCCCGCCCTCCGCCGCCGGGTCGTAGGTATTGTCGCACTTATAGATGAAGGTGGCCCGCTCGGAGGTGACCAGGTAGCCGTGGGCAAATCCCCGGGGGATGTACAACTGACGGCGATTGTCCGCGCTGAGGTAAAGTCCGTAGGACTGCCGGAAGGTCGGCGAGTCCGGACGGATGTCGACCACCACGTCGTACACCTCTCCGCTCACGACCCGGACGAGCTTTGCCTGGGCACCCGCCCCCCGCTGAAAGTGGAGCCCCCGCAACACGCCCCGCCCGCTGGCCGCTTCGTTGTCCTGCACGAAGGCTACATCAATGCCCGCCGCGCGGAACACGTTTTCGTTGTACGACTCGAAGAAGTACCCGCGATCATCGCCGAAAACGCGGGGCTCGAAAATCTGGACGCCGGCCAGTGGTGTGGAGTGAAAGGGCATAAGCGGGCAGGAAATGAACGGAGCGATCAACCGATGGGCTTCCCCGTGCTGTTCTTAGGGCCGGCGAAGGTACCACTTTGCCCCTTCACTCTTTACCCCCTCAAGCCCCATGGAAGACTGGGAACAAGACTTCGCCTACCAGCGCATTCGCCACCTGGTACAGGCCCGCTTCAACCGGCCGGCCCTGCCCGACCTCAATGCCCTGCTGTTCCTGATCGGGGTGCAGGAGCTGGGGCGTTGGCGTAGCGACTTTACCAAGGAGGAGAAGCGCGACCTGATGCACGTGGCCGTCTGCCGGCTGCTCTCCGAAGACGGTCACTACCGCTTCGAGGGGCGGGACGACGAAGGCTGGCCGCATTATGCACTCACCAGTAAGATCCCCCCCGCTGACCTGGCGGGTCAGGAGCACTTGCTGAAACATAAGATCATCGCCTACTTCGAAGCCCTGGAAGTGAGTGAGGGGCGGCTGGATTGAGGTAGCGAAGTTGTCTACCTTTGTACCATGCGCTATCTACTTCCCCTGCTGTTCTTCCTCCTCGCCGCCTGCCAGGGTGATGGGGCTACCCGGGCTACCATCTATACCAACCGCGGCGAGATCGACGTACTCCTGTACGCGGACACCCCCCGCCACACCGATAACTTCGTCAAACTCGCAAACGAAGGCTTCTATACGGGTACCTTATTTCACCGGGTGGTACCCGGCTTCATGATCCAGGGGGGGGACCCCGATAGCAAGGGAGCGCCCCCCCTGGCTCCCCTGGGGCGGGGCGGGCCGGGCTATGAGCTCGAACACGAGATCGGCGCGCCCCATATCCGCGGTGCCCTGGCTGCCGCCCGTACCCCGAACTCGGAGAAGCGGAGCAGCGGGTCGCAGTTTTACATTGTAACGGGTCAGCTGATGGCGGACCGGGATCTCGACCAGATCGAACGCATCAAGAGCATCAAATACAGCGAGGCCCAGCGGGAAGCTTACCGCACCATTGGTGGCCGTCCTGACCTGGACCAGGACTACACCGTCTTCGGAGAGGTCACCGCCGGCATGGAGGTGGTGGAAGAGATCGCCGAGGTGGATGTGAACGGACAGGCGCGGCCGCTAGAGGACGTGGTCATCGAGCGGGTGGAGATCAAGTAGCCTACCCGAATGTCCACTTATTTACGGTACTGATTGGCGCGCTCATTCCGCTGCGCTAAACGTGCCGTCTCCGCGATACGCTTTTCACGGGTCGCCGGCCGCCTGGCGGTGAATATCCATTCCAGGATGCCGCGTCGGACCGATGGCGGAAATTTATCCCAGTTCGTTCGGGCCATTGCCCCGGCCCCGCTGAAGGCCGTAGCAAGGTCATCCGGTACGATCAGCATTTCGACCTCATTTAGGGCGTCCCAGGTACCGCTTCGTTTCGCTTCGGCTACCATCCGCTCACCCGCTGGGGCCAGTTTTCCGGCTGCTTCCAGTGCCGCGATCCGGTCCTTGTTAACTCTGCTCCAGTTGCTCTTCGGATTGCGGGCCGCGAAGAAGAGGTAGTAGCTATCCGCGTCCCGCTTGTTCGGTTTGCTGTCTACCCAACCGAAGCAGAGTGCCTCGTCACGGGCTTCCTCGTAGGTGAGACTAGGTATGCCGCTGTCCTTTTTATATAGAATGAGCCAGACGTTGCGTTCCCGGGCATGGTGAACCGCCAGCCACTGTCGCCAGTCCGCTGCACTGTCGGCGTAGTATGCGGGAAAGCTGTCCGGGCGAAGTGTTTCGTGCTCCATGTCTTCTCCTTACCGGCCTTCAGATCAAGCCCAGCGAACAGCTGTAGACGAAGGCCGGGGGCAGGTTCGCCAGCGTGAAACCTACATTTACCCGCGCGAAACTGTCCTTCAGCAGGCCATAATCCTGGAGCGCATACTGATACTGGAGAAAGCGACCCTCCGGCGTCAGGATTTGACGCGACTGTTCGATGATCTCGGATTTAACCGATGGGGCAATCATACTGAGCGGCAAACTCGAGACTACATAATCGGTACTACCTAAGGCGACGTACTCCGTGAGCTGCTCCGCTCCCACGCCAATGACCCGCAGCCGATCATCCCGTAGCCGGGAGAGTCGCTGCACGAAGGCCGGATTGATCTCGAAGGCGGTCAGTTCGCTGGCGGGGTGCAGTTTATCGAGCAGTGCGCGCGTGATGCTGCCCTCTCCCGGCCCCAGTTCTACCACCCTCACCGGACGGTCGGAGGGGATGACCCGGATGAGTCGCTTAGCGAGCACCGGGCTGGCCCCGGCAATGGCTCCCGTAGAGCGAAAGTTGCGCATGGCTTCCCGAAAAAACGACCAATTGTCCATAAACCACGACCCCATACGGCTAAACAGGCTGGTAAATATACGCGACTATTTTGAGGCGTTAGCATGTGCTAGCGATCAGGGCGTGATCCCGACCCTTTGCAGCTACCATGCCGACTTCCGAACTTGGGTCGGACGGTCCGTCAGTGAGCACCATGCGTGGCGCCTCCCCCGTAGCGCACCTTCAGTTGCACACCCGGCCATTGCACCTCCATACCGTGCACCATCTGCCCACGGAACAGGGGGGTGAGGGCAGTGGATACGACGTTCTCTCCCGCTTGCAGGTAGCGGACCGTGTCCCCCCCGTACTCCGGCGAGTGGGTGGCGAAGGCGTAGCAGTCGTCCGTCCGGTCCCATACCAGGTGGCCGTTCAGGAAGACGCCATTGCTGTAGCAGGGCGACCAGCTCACCCAGTGGAGCCGGAAGGCCGAAACCTCCTCCACGGAAGCGCCTGCGTCGATGGATTGCTCAAAAGCACCCGACCGCGTCACCCAGTTGCGGGGTGCCTCCCCTCCGTATACGCTCACGGTATAGGGGCGGGCGGCCAGGCTCAGGCCATTGCGTACCTCCGATACCCGGTACTTGCCGTCCGCGCCCAGCACCCGCACCTGAACGCCGAAACCGGATTGGTCGGGTAGCCACTCCGTATCCCAGCGAACAGGGAAATGATCCTGCGGGGAGGAGGAGCTACCCAGGGTATGCAGGGGGGCTCCCCGGTGAGTCTGCCAGTGCTTCCGCTCCTGAACGCCCCGGCCCGACCAGTCGACCTCGCGGCCCACCAGGATGTAGTCGGCGCGCCGTGCATCGACCGGGGCGTCCCTCACGTACAGGTAGCTGGTGGCGGGCACGGCATCCTGGGGGTAATCGATCACCGGGCCGGTGGCATCGGGATAGTAGACCCGCAGGATTAACGCGTAAAACAAGTTCTGCGGCCACCCCCAGCGCTGGGCGGTATCCAGGGTGAGCTTCATCCGGTTCCCGGCTCCGGATTGTAAGTGCTCCAGGGGTAGGTCCACGGTCAGGTCGGTGTGGTACATATACTCCGTCTGCGGTTCGGGAATGGTGGCCGGCTCGGGCACGGAGATGTGGGAGTGGCCGTTGACGGAAACCCGCAGGTCGCGGCTATCTTCGTGGCCCAGGACTTTCTCCAGAGTCAGGGTAGCCCGGTTGGCTCCCGCAAGGTCGATGGCGTGGGGGAAGACGATCTGGTCGCCTTGCTGCAGCGAATCAGGTAGCTTACCGGGCTGGGCTTTGTAGCCGTAGCGCCCGCCCACCCGTAGGAAGGCCTCTCCGCCCTCCGCCGGGGTGGTCCATACGTATTCGGCGTACACGGAACCCGGCTCCCACTGGGCCTGTAGGAGTGACGAGAAGAGTAGGATAAAGTAGAGTAGGGCGGACGGTCGGAACATGCCGGAAATATACTTATCCTGATTGCACCTGCGTCCCCGCCCCCCTCCGCAACCATATTATCCATACCATTGTCCTCTCACCAAAGCCCGCCCCTATGCTCCGTATCCTGCTGGTCGAAGACGAGGAGAACATCCGCGACACCGTCAAGCTGAACTTCGAACTCGAGAACTTTGAGGTGGTCACCGCCGAGGATGGCCGCACCGCCCTCAAGCACGCCGGTGAGCAGCACTTCGACATTATGATCGTGGACGTGATGCTGCCCGAGGTCAACGGCTTCCAGGTAGTGGAGCAGATCCGGCTGACCAACCGGGAGACGCCGATCATCTTCCTGACCGCCAAGGACCAGGCCCAGGACCGCATCCAGGGGCTGAAGAAGGGGGCCGACGACTACCTCACCAAGCCCTTCGTCTTCGAGGAACTGCTGCTGCGGGTCAACCGGCTCATCGAACGCACCAGCAAATCGCCCGAGGTGCGCCCCGATCGCTTCACCTTCGGTAAGAACAGCGTCAATTTCGCCACCTACGAGGCCACTGGCAACCAGGGTACCTTCACCCTGACCAAGAAAGAGGCCATGCTGTTGAAGCTACTCACCGAGCGGCGCGGGGAAGTGGTCAGCCGGCAGCAAATCCTGCAGTCGGTGTGGGGCTACGACGTCTATCCCAGTACGCGGACGATCGACAACTTCATCCTGTCCTTCCGCAAGTACTTCGAGGAGGACCCCAAGAACCCCACCCACTTTCTGAGCGTTCGCGGCGTCGGCTATAAGTTTGTGGAGTAGAAATTGAAAATTGTCAATTCTAAATTTCTATGCTCAGCTTCGCCTACCCGGTCTGGTACCTTTTCTTCTGTGCCCTGGCCGGACTGGCGGTAAGCACCATACTCTATTTCCGTAGCCCGTTGGAGGTTACCCTTCCGCTCCGGTTGGGGTTGGCGACCTTACGTTTTCTCGGCTACACCCTGCTGGCCGCCCTCCTGCTCTCCCCCCTACTGCGCCGCATCGATCAGGAGCGGGAGGAGCCGGTGATCGTGCTGGCCCAGGACGTCAGCGAGTCCGTGGGGCTGGAGACCGACACCGTGGCCTACGCCCGGGCGTGGCGGGAGCTGCGGGACCGGCTGGCCGAAGATTATCGGGTGGTCGACTACACCTTTGGCGAGGAGGTTCGGCGGGAGGGAGCGATCACGTTTACCGACCGCTCCACCAACCTGAGTGCCGTACTGGAGGAGATCGGCGAGCTCTACGGCAACCGCAATCTGGGAGCCGTCATTTTAGCCTCCGACGGCATTTTTAACGAAGGGAGTAACCCGATCTACCGCGATTTTCCGCTGCGGGCACCCCTCTACACCGTCGGTCTGGGCGATACGACCGTGCGTCGCGACCTGATCGTGAGCCGGGTCTTCCACAACGAGATCGCCTACCTGAACGACCAATTCACGATCCAGGTGGACTTATCGGCGCGTAACGCCAGTGGCGATGCGACCACACTGACCGTCAGCCGCATAGGGGAGGGGGGCAGCCAGCGATTGCACAGTGAGCGGGTCGCCATCGACGGCCCCGACTTCTTCACCACCCGGGAAGTCACCCTGACGGCCGACCGGCCGGGGGTGCAGCGCTACCGGATCGCGGTTAGCGACATTGGGGACGAACTATCGGCGGCCAATAACCGGCGCGACATCTTCGTCGACGTGCTCGATGCCCGCCAGCGCATCCTCCTGCTGGCCGCCGCTCCCCACCCCGACATCGGCGCCCTGCGGCAGGCGCTGTCCGCTACCCGCAACAACCAAGTAACGGTTGCTTACGCCACGGACATTCCCACCGATCTGGCGGCTTTCGATCTGGTGATCCTGCATCAGCTGCCCTCCTTACGCCAGCCGCTCCCCGAACTACTGGATCGGTTGGCGGACAACGGAACGGCGCATTTGTTCCTGGCCGGCGAGGGGGTATCCCCGGCCCTGTTCAACAATAGCCAACCGCTCGTGCAAATGGCGGGCGGCGGCGCGCAGGTGCAGGGCAATGAGGTAACGGCGACGGTGGTTCCGGATTTCCGGGCCTTCACCCTGAGCGACGAGCTGCGGGGGGCACTGCCGATCTTTCCCCCGTTGGTGGCGCCCTTCGGGACGTTCGCGGCCACCCCCGCCGGCCGGGTCGTGTTGCGGCAACGCATCGGTCGGGTAGACACGGAGTATCCCCTGCTGGTAGTAGGGGAGGGGCAGGGTGTCCGCACCGGCGTCTGGCTGGGTACCGGGCTTTGGCAGTGGCGACTCTTCGACTACCTGGAACACGGTAACCACGAGCGATTCGACGAGCTGGTCAGTCAGCTTACGCAGTACCTGACGGTGCGGGAGGACCGCCGCCGCTTCCGGGTTACGGCCGCCGCGACCATCTTCGACGAGGGCGACGCGGTACGCCTGGATGCCGAGCTGTACAACAGCAGCTACGAACTGGTCAACGATCCGGAGGCGAGCCTGACGATTTACGGGCCAGAGGGGCGGGAGTACGACTACACCTTCAGCCGGACCGCTGCGGCCTATACCCTGGATATCGGTAGCCTACCGGTCGGGGACTACCGCTACCGGGCTACCGTCGGGGCGGGGGCGGACGGCGAGGCGGCGGAGGGGCGCTTTAGCGTCCAGGCTATTGAACTGGAGCGGTATGTGCGGGAGGCGGATCATGGGGTGTTGCGGCAGCTGAGCGAACGCTACGGGGGAAGGTTGGTATTGCCCGGGGAACTTGATCGTCTTGATGAATTTCTGACAGCGGGTGACCGCCTCCGCCCCCTTATTTATGAGACGTCACGAAGCCGACTTATACTAGGAGATTGGCGGGTCGCAGCGATAATTCTGCTGCTTATCACCACGGAATGGGGGCTCCGTCGGTGGGCGGGGGGGTATTGAATTCAGGCATCGACCGAACATTGCAAATTGTTGCGCATTTGGGGAAACAACTTGATGTTCAGGGTTTGTACTTCATTCAACAGAATGTTATGACGTGTATTTCCTGTCCGGCCAAATCTTATGCTGTTTCATCTCCATCAATCATCACGTCAAATCCTTCAGCTACTGAAGGTTTCGGCTTATTTTTTTCATTAATCCTGTAGTACTATGAACCAACTTTACTCTCTTCGATGGATAGCCCTCCTCCTGTTCGGGCTTCTATCCCTTCCCGCTCTCGCAGCACAAATCGAGGTCACCTCTACAAACGATTCCGGCGCCGGTACGCTCCGACAGGCGGTCGCCGATGCCGTCGACGGCGACGAGATCATTTTCGCCAGCAGCCTGAACGACCGCAGGATCCGGATTGGCGACGCGATCGAGATCATCACCAAAGACATCACCATCACGGGTAATGGAATGGGTATGACCGTCCTCGACGGGGAGAACGCCCGGAGGATTTTCACCATTCGTAATTCCACCGTCCGCATCCAGGACCTGACCTTGCAAAACGGTCGTGCAGCCGTGGGCGGTGCTATTGCTATCCGTAACAATGCGTCTGATGTTACCCTCCAACGAGTAACTATACGTCGGTCGAACGCAATTGGCTCCAACCCAGACCAGGGAGGTGGAGCTATCTTCAATCAGGGGCAACTCCTCGTCGAAGACTGCGTGATCACGGACAATACCGCTTCGGGCACCAGTGGCTCGGGCGGAGGTATCCTGAACGGGACTAACGGCGGTCTTACCGTAGTTAATTCTATGATTACAGAAAATTCCGCTAATCGGGCCGGTGGCGGAATCGAGGACGCTTCGGGCCCCACCACTACCGTTATGATCAGCGGTAGCTTCGTCATGAACAACAACGGCGGCGCCAACCCCGGTAACGGCGGTGGTATCCACATCGGCAGCGACGGCGACCTGATGG
>CAZKPE010000001.1:22013-37030 GCA_964554545.1 uncultured Lewinella sp. | reverse complement strand
TCACGATCACCGACTCCGACGTGCTGCGCAACAGCGCCAACCGCGCCGGCGGTGGGATCGAGGACGCTTCGGGGCCCACGACCACGGTTACGATCAGCGGTAGCGTCATCATGAACAACAACGGCGGTGCCAACCCCGGTAACGGCGGTGGTATCCACATCGGCAGCGACGGCGACCTGATGGTCATGAGCAGCGAAGTGGACGATAACGTCGCCGTAGAGGGCGGCGGCATCTGGAACAGTGCCGGAACGCTCACCCTGGATAATACGGGCGTCAGCAACAACATCGCCACGGGCGACGATGCCGATCAGGGCGGCGGCGGCCTGTATAACAACGGCAACGGGACGATCATCCTGCGCAACGACACCGACGTCACCGACAACCAGGCGACCGGTACCTCCGGTAGCGGCGGTGGCATCCTGAATAACACCGGCGGGACGCTCACGATCACCGACTCCGACGTGCTGCGCAACAGCGCCAACCGCGCCGGCGGTGGCATCGAGGATGCATCCGGTGGATTGTCGTCTTTCACCATCACGGGCAGCAACATCGCCGACAACACCGTAGCTACTAACCCCGGCAACGGTGGTGGTATCCACATCGGTGGCGATGGTAACCTGGACATCAGCGGCTCGACCGTAGAGAACAACACCGCCGGAGCCGAAGGTGGTGGTATCTGGAACGGCTCGGGTAGCCTCGTCATCGACGACTGCGTGGTCAGAAGGAACATAGCCTCCGGCGACGCAGCCGACGAGGGCGGTGGCGGACTGTTCAACGTAAGCGGCATGGTCTCGATCGAAGGCAACTCCCGTATTAACCGGAATCAGGCTACCGGCGCTTCCGGATCGGGAGGGGGTCTACTCTCCCTCGACGGTACGGTGATGGTCGATAACAGTCAGTTCCGCTTCAATACGGCGAACCGGGCCGGGGGGGCGGTAGAGATCGTTGACGGTATGCTGACCTCCACCAACGTGGAGTACCGGACCAACTCGACCGGTGCCGCCCCCGGCAACGGTGGAGCTATTCACGTAACCGGTATGAATGAAACCACGGTTTCCATCACCGGTGGCAGCATTCGCGAAAACGAAGCTGCTAACCAGGGCGGAGGCGTGTGGAATCAATCGGGCTCCGAGATGTTCCTGACGCAGGTAAGGGTATTGGATAACCTCGTTCAGTCCCTCGATCCCGCTATCAATACCCTTGGCGGCGCCGGGGTCTACAACAACGGTGGAACTATGAGTATCGATCAGAGTACCATCGCGCGAAATAGCATCACGGGAGGTGTCACCAATCTGGGAGGAGGTGTATTCAACAATGCCGGTGAAGTAGGCATTGCGCGGTCCACTATCTCTGGCAACTCAGCGGCCGACGGCGGTGGTATCTACAATCGGGAAGGCACGATGGGCCTAGGAGCCGTCACGGTCGCACTCAACCAAGCCGGTAATGGGGGCGGTTACGCTCAGGAAGGCGAAAGTGCGCAGGTGACAGTCACCGGTTCCGCCTTTTCGGACAACGAGGCGTTCTTTTTCGACCCCGATTTCCTTGCACCGAGAGGTGTCGTGATTTCGGAGGGATACAACCTGATTTCCGACGACGGACGGTTCCCCTTCCCCGCCCAATCTACCGACATTATCGGGCAGTCCGCCAATTTCGGTCCCCTCTCCAACAACGGTGGTACCACCCTGACGCACGTACCCCAGTGCCCAAGTCCGGTGATCGATGCCGGCGACCCGAATGAGACCGCTTTGGATCAGATCGGCCAGTCCGTGTTCGGTGGCACCCGCGATATCGGTGCCTTCGAGAAGCAGTCTGCCTGCACGAATGATGCCCAAATCGGGAGAGCGATCGCCGATTTTGATCTCTCTGCTGACCGGGCGGCGATGGTGCAAGCCTTCCCGAATCCCGCCTCCGGCGACTTCATGAATGTCGTCATGCCGAACACGCTGCAGGGCAGCAATTCCGTCCTTCGCGTTATCGATGGCAACGGTCGGGTACAGTACGAACGGCAGGTGGAGTCGACTAACGTCCGCCTGGACGTTGCCGCGCTTCCCTCGGGTGTCTACTCACTCGAAATAACGTCGGACACCGCTGATGGCCAAACCATTCGCTTCGTAATTATGCACTAGTGGGCCAAGTCGTACGTATCGATGCATAAAGTCAACGGAGTCGCGATGTCAGACGGGCCAAAGCAAGCCAGTACAGCCGTAGCTACGCGCAGCTTGCTCTGGCGAAGTCCGCCGCTGCGAGGCCTCGACCTGGATGCATTAGGTCGTGCGACTTAATCCACTAAGGATAGTTTCGATCTGCCAACCTTTCTTCATCGAGCCCCGGGTCAGCCATGATTCGGGGCTCGGTGTGTTGAGGCCTTATCGTTTTTACGGACTATTGGGTTATCTTTGCGACTCCTAAGCGTATCCCTCCAAGAAAAGTCCCTGTCTGAGTGCTCCTAAAGAATCTTCCGAAACGAGCTTTTTCCGAGAATACGTCCGAGCCTAATGACCTCCATAATGAGGAAGCGCGCTGGTTCGCGGTACAGGTTGGCCATCGAAAGGAGAAGGTCGTAGCCAAGGCATTGGACCGCGCCGGGATAGCGTACTTCCTGCCGCTGCGTCATCGTCCGTATCGCTACGAATCGAAGACGGGGGTCCGAATGCTACCCCTCTTGCCAGGTTATATTTTTGTAAAAATTATTCCCAGGCAGGCAGTTGCCGTGCAGCGGATCACTTTCGTGTTCCGGTTCGTCGAAACCGGACGGGAACGCCGCCCGGTCAAACAGCACGAGATTGATCTGCTACGACGTTTATCTACTGACGATAGCCTGGAGTGGGTAGCACAGGACAAACTGCTCACGCTGCAGGCGGGCTCCCTGGTGGAAATTTGCCGAGGTCCCCTGGCTGGCGTCCGTGGGCACTATCTGCACGCCAAGGACAAGAATACGTTCGTGATCACCTTCGGAGCACTCGACACCTACCTGACTACCTGCGAGGTTTCTCCCCGTGACGTTATCCCTCTACAGAGTGAGGTAAGCACTGGTGCGATCAGGGGTGCAGCGCGATAGAAAGAACATTTGATAGAAGCGAATTCACAGGCGGAACACACCGTTACGGCGGTTTGGGCTAAGTGTCCCCGACACATAGACGGCGAAGCCCTGTTCTTCTGACCCCGCCCCTTCAAGCCACGAATCTCATGACCGATAAGTCGATTCTAGTTACCGGAGGAGCCGGCTTCATCGGGTCGCATCTGCTTCGGCATTTGTTAACCACCTACCCAGGCTGTCAGGTCGTCAATCTGGATGCACTGACCTACGCGGGTTATCTGGGTAACTTGGCGGACCTGGAAGACAACACAAATTACACCTTCGTACACGGCGACATTGCTGATCTGGATGTTGTCCGGAAGGTTTTCTTCGACCACGCAGTGGATACGGTGATCCACCTGGCCGCCGAAAGCCACGTCGATCGCAGCATCTCCGATCCGCTGACTTTTGTCCGGACCAACGTTCTTGGTACGGCTACTCTGCTGACTGCCGCCCGGGAGGCCTGGCAAGATGCTTACGCCGGCAAACTTTTCTACCACGTTTCCACGGATGAGGTATACGGAAGTCTGCAGACCGAGGAGCTTTTCACCGAAGACACGCCCTACGATCCCCGTAGCCCGTACTCGGCCTCGAAAGCGGGTAGCGACCACCTGGTCCGAGCTTGGTATCACACGTATGGGTTCCCGGTAGTGATCAGTAACTGCTCCAACAACTACGGCCCTTACCAGTATCCGGAGAAGCTCATTCCGCTTTTCATCCACAACATTCTGCGGGGCAAACGGCTGCCGGTATACGGAAAGGGGGAGAACGTTCGGGACTGGCTTTACGTTAAGGACCACGTGGGGGCAATAGATCGCATCCTTCAAAAAGGCGTGATCGGCCAAACCTATAACATCGGTGGTCATAACGAATGGAAAAACATTGACCTGGTCCGTTTGATCTGCCGGAAAATGGATGCCAAACTTGATCGGGAACCCGGAAGTAGTGAACGGTTGATCGCGTACGTGGCCGATCGGCCCGGCCACGACCTCCGGTACGCCATCGATGCGTCTAAACTACAGCGGGAACTCGGCTGGGTACCCAGTCTGCAGTTCGAGGAGGGTATCGAACAGACGATCGACTGGTACCTCGACAACCAGGAGTGGATCAGCCGCGTGCTTGTCGGCAATCGCGATTCAACCACTCAGTCATGAAGGGCATCATCCTTGCCGGTGGTTCCGGAACTCGGCTTTATCCCATCACCCGGGGGGTGTGCAAGCAGCTCCTACCGGTGTACGACAAGCCGATGATCTACTATCCGCTCAGCATCCTGATGCTGGCCGGTATCCGGGATATGCTCATCATCACTACCCCCGAAGACAATGCCGCATTCAAACACTTGCTCGGAGACGGCGGAGCCTTAGGCTGCCGTATAGAGTATGCCGTACAGGAGGTACCCAATGGCCTGGCCCAGGCTTTCGTCATCGGGGAAGACTTCATCGGCGGCGATACCTGTAGCCTGGTGCTCGGCGATAACATTTTCTACGGCGCGGGGCTAAGTCAATTACTGCAGGAGAGCGCCGGTCTCAGTAAGGGGGCCCGGGTGTTTGCCTACCCGGTACACGATCCCGAGCGCTACGGCGTAGTGTCCTTCGATCAAAACCGCCGGGCAGTGTCCATTGAGGAAAAGCCCACCTCACCCAGGAGCAACTACGCGGTGCCCGGACTTTACTTCTATGACGAAAGGGTGGTTGAAGTGGCTAAAACGATCGAACCCAGCCAGCGGGGGGAGTATGAAATCACGGATGTCAACCAGTGGTACTTAGATCGGGGCGAACTCGAGGTGGGCGTGATGCAACGCGGTACGGCCTGGCTGGACACCGGAACCTTCGAGAGTCTGCACGACGCCGCTGAATTCGTGCGCGTGATCGAAAAACGACAGGGGTACAAGATCGGGTGCATCGAGGAGGTGGCCTGGCGAATGGGTTTCATCGATCGGGAGGCACTTCGCCAACTGGCCGCCCCACTCGGGAAGAGTGGTTACGGCGCGTATCTGGAAACGATCGTCGACCAGCATATTTAGTAGAACACTAAAATAAGGCCCGTGAAAAAATTTCGACTAAAACGAATCTTCTCTTCTTTCAGCTTTTTCCACAACTACCTGGGGAACGCTATATACCTGTCGCTGATCGGCAGTATGATGATGGCTATCCTGGATGGCGCGGGGCTAGCCATGTTCCTTCCGCTACTGAAGATAGCCAGCGGTGAGAAGCTGGAGTCAGGCGACGAGATGGAAGACCTGGATGCCGTTCTGGACGTCATCACCGGGCTCGGCCTGCCGCTTACGGTCCTTAGCGTGCTCATATTGATGCTCTTTTTCTTCCTCCTCAAGGGGGTAGCCAAATATGGAACAGGTTTCTATAAGGTGATCCTCAATAAGCGGTTCGCCAACAACATCCGGCTACAGAACATGCGGCTGCTTGCGAACTACGACTACGAGAAGTTCTCAAAAGCCGACTCCGGGAGGATTCAGAACACCTTCAGCGGGGAAGTCAATCAGCTCAACAGTGCTTACCGGAACTATTTCACGATGCTTCAGGCATCCATCATGACGACCGTCTACGTGAGCCTGGCCTGCGTCTCGAACTTCCGCTTCGCGATCATCGTGGCGGTAGGTGGCGTTTTGTCCAATCTGGTCTTCAACAAAATATACGGCATCACGAAGCGGGCCTCCCGGCGGGTGACCAAAGAGATGCACGGCTTTCAGGGCTTTCTCATCGAGAGCGTATCGAGCTTTAAGTTCCTGAAGGCGACGAACCTCATTTCTCAGTACAAAGAAAAGGTCGATCACTCCATTCAGTCCATCGAAAAGGAAACCCTGGTGGTCGGCAAGATGAACGCGCTCACCGCGGCCATTCGCGAACCCCTCATGGTTCTCGTCGTCGTAATTGCCATTTACATTCAACTGGAGGTTTTTGAGGAATCCATGGGCGCTATCGTCCTGAGCCTGCTGTTCTTCTACCGGGGCCTGACCTCCTTGCTGCAGGTACAGGCTTACTACAACTCTTTCCTGAGCGCTTCCGGATCTATGGAGAATATGACCCGTTTCGTCAACGAGTTGACCGAAGACCAGGAGTCTACCGGCACCATTGTGTTTGAACACCTACAGGATGAGATCGCGATACAAAACCTGACCTTCGCCTACGAGGACAATACGGTGCTGAACAACATCAATCTGACGATCCCCAAGAATAAAACCATCGGGCTGGCGGGTGAAAGCGGGACGGGTAAGACCACCCTGGTCAACCTCATCTGTGGGCTGTTGAAACCAGCGCCTGGTATGATCCGGGTGGATGGTACCGATCTACTGGACCTCGACATCAAGACCTACCGCGACCGGATCGGCTACGTTACCCAGGAGCCGCAGATGTTCAGCGATACGGTTTTTCATAATGTGACTTTTTGGGACGAACGGACCCCCGAAACGGAGCGCCGTTTTTGGCGGGCTCTCGAACTAGCGAATGCGGATGGATTCATCCGCGAATTACCCCTACAGGGCGAAACGGTCATCGGCATCAACGGAATCAACCTCAGCGGAGGGCAGCGACAGCGCATATCGATCGCACGGGAACTGTACCGCGATATCGACATCCTCGTGCTCGATGAGGCCACCTCGGCCCTGGATTCCCAAAGTGAAAAACTCATTCAGGAGAACATTGAGAGCCTCTCGGGCAGTTACACCATCCTGGTCATCGCACACCGCTTCTCTACCATTCAGAAGGCCGACAAGATCATCTACCTGAAGCGCGATGGCGTCTATGATGTGGGTACTTTCGAGCAGCTCCAGGCCGAAAGTAGCAGTTTCAAAACCCTGGTCGACCTGCAATCGGTCGGTACGATCGTGTAACCGTAGTCTTCTCAACACATAAATAACCCCTCCACGACATATGTCAACGACCAACAATCACGTAGCTACATCCACGGTATCCTTGCTTAGTGATCTACGCAGTAAGGACAAGGCCATTTCCATAATTGGGCTCGGCTACGTCGGCCTGCCCCTGGCCCTGGAGCTGGCCAAGAAATTTCGGGTTATCGGCTTCGACATTAGCGAGTCCCGGGTCGATATGATGCGCAACCAGCAGGACCCCAGTGAGGAGCTCGACGCCAGCGCTTTCGAAGATCGGGACATCAGCTTCACCGCCGATGCCGCGGATCTCGCCGCCGCTGCCTTCCACATCGTCGCCGTTCCCACCCCGGTAGATGACTCCCGCATCCCCAACCTTAAACCGCTCTTCGGAGCCTCCGCTTCGGTCGGTAAGCAACTCAAACGTGGGGATATCGTGGTCTTCGAGTCCACCGTCTACCCCGGTTGTACGGAAGAGGATTGCGTACCCATTCTCGAAAAAGAAAGCGGGCTCAGCTACCCCGAAGACTTCACCGTCGGTTACTCCCCCGAGCGCATCAACCCCGGCGATAAGGAGCATACCGTAGATAAGATCCTGAAGATCGTCAGTGCCACCGACAAGGAAACCCTGGAGGTCGTGTCTGGTGTCTACGGCGATATCATCACCGCCGGCATCTACGAAGCGGCCAGTATCAAAGTGGCCGAAGCCGCCAAGGTCATCGAAAACAGCCAGCGGGATGTCAACATCAGTTTCGTCAACGAACTGAGTATCATCTTCCGGCGCATGGGTATCGATACCCGCGACGTGCTGGATGCCGCCGGTACCAAGTGGAACTTCCTGCCCTTCCGCCCCGGCCTCGTCGGCGGGCACTGCATCAGCGTCGATCCCTACTACCTGCTGCACAAGAGCGTGAAGATGGGGTACGACCCGGTGGTCATCGCCAGCGGCCGCCGCATCAACGATCAGATGCCGGCCTTCATCGCCAAGGAACTCGTGCAGGCCCTCCTCAAGGCGGGTACCAATCCCCAACAGAGCAAAGTGCTCGTTCTCGGCATGACGTTCAAAGAAAATGTAGCCGACATCCGCAATTCCAAGGTCGTGGATGTAGTTCGGGAACTAATGGACTTCGGGATCAACGTACAAATTCACGATCCCCACGCTAATCCCAACCAGGTCGCCCACGAGTACGGGCTCAGCATGAGCGAAGAAATCGGGCAGAATTACGACGCCATCGTCGTCGCCGTGGCCCACGATGCCTTTAAGGAACTGACCCTGGATAAATTCCGCGACATCAGTCGCAACCACCTCTCGCTCTTCGACCTCAAGGGCATCTACGATCGCTCACGGCTACGCGCCGATGAGTTCATCTGGAGACTTTAATCCCCCTAGCAATATGATTCTTATTACCGGAACGGCAGGTTTTATCGGCTATCACCTCGCCCAACGCCTGCTGCGCGAAGGACGGGAGGTCGTAGGGCTCGACCTGATCAACGACTATTACGATACCCGCGTCAAGTACGGTCGGCTCCAGACCGCCGGCATCGACCGCGACCAGATCGAGTACGGCAAACTCGTACAGAGCACCACCCAGCCGAAGTACCGCTTCGTCAAGCTCGACCTCACCGACCGGGAGTCGCTCAATCAGCTCTTCGCGGCCGAAAACTTCGACACCGTCGTCAACCTGGCCGCCCAGGCCGGCGTACGCTACAGCCTGGTCAACCCCCAGGCCTACATCGACAGCAACATCATCGGCTTTACCAATATCCTGGAAGCCTGCCGCCACCACGGTGTCAAGCACCTGGCCTACGCGTCCAGCTCCAGCGTATACGGGCTCAACGAGCGGATGCCGCTCAGCACGGGAGACAACGTCGACCACCCCATTTCCCTCTACGCGGCCAGCAAGAAGAGCAACGAACTGATGGCCCATACCTACAGCCATCTCTTCGGCCTGGCGACCACCGGCCTCCGCTTCTTTACCGTCTACGGACCCTGGGGCCGCCCCGACATGGCCCTGTTCCTCTTCACCGAGGCCATCCTCAAGGGGCAACCCATCAAGGTGTTCAACCACGGTAACATGGTGCGTGACTTCACCTACGTCGACGACATCGTGGAGGGCATCAAGCGCGTCATCGACAACCCGCCGAAAGGCAAGGCGGACTGGAGCGGGAGCAAACCCGAGCCTTCCACCTCCAAGGCACCCTACCAGATCTACAACATCGGCAACAACAACCCCGTCAAGTTGATGGACTTCATCACCGCTATCGAAGACGAGCTGGGGCAGAAGGCCGAAAAGGTCATGATGGACCTGCAGCCCGGAGACGTGCCCGCTACCTACGCCAACGTAGAGGACCTGATGCGCGACCTGGGCTACAAACCCGAAACCGATATCCGTCACGGTATCCGGCAGTTCCTCGACTGGTACCGGGCATTTTACGGAGTCGAAGAACAGGGCGCGGACGCAGGTGCCGAGTCGGTAAGTAAATGATGGTATGCTGGAGTGGCTGAGAAAACTTCGTAGCCCCCCCTTGCGGGACCTCGCTTTTCTCGATACCGATATGCATGCTCACTGGCTTCCGGGAATCGACGACGGTGCAAAGGACATGACGGAGAGCCTGGCTATGATCCGGGAGTTTAAGGCCTTGGGCTACCGTCGGCTAATCGCCACTCCTCACATTATGTCCGACATTTACCCCAACGTCCCCGACACCATTCGTCAGCAACTCCGTGAGGTGCGCGAAGCCTGTCGGGTCGAGGGCATTGACATCCAGCTCGATACGGCGGCGGAGTATCTGGTAGACGAGCAGTTGGAGGACCATCTTCGGAAGTACGGACCCCTGACGGTCGGTTCTGACAACTCCCTGCTGATTGAATTCGGCTTTTATCAACCTCCGCTGGACCTGGATGCGATCTTGTTCCGACTTTCGACGCAAGGGTACCGGCTCATTCTGGCTCACCCGGAGCGATATCCGTATTACCACCGGGAACTCGATCGCCTGGCCGGATTCCGGGACAAAGGAATCCGCCTGCAGGTGAATTTACTCTCCTTGCTCGGGCACTACGGTAAGTCGGTGCAGCGGACTGCCGAGCATCTGCTGAAGATGAACTTGGTAGACTTTCTGGCTACGGACGCCCATTCGGTGCACCACCTCAGCAAACTCCGGTCGGGGCTGGGCAGGGGGAATCTTGGTTACCTACTTGGCGGGGCCACATTTACTAATTCAGTAACCTAATCAAATGCAGCGTTCCGCTCCGAATTTAGTTCTTCTCGCAGTTATTTGGGTTGTCTTGTTGTGCTCGTCTTGCGTAAAACACCGGCAGTTGATCAACTTCCGGGCCAATGAGGAAGAAATGGTGGAGGGATACACCACGACCTTTGAACTGCCCACCCTGAAGGTGCAACCCGACGACATATTGTACATCATGGTGAACAGTCTCAGCGACGAGACCAGCGCGCCCTACAATATGGCGGCCGGTGGAAACAGAGGCGGCGGCGGTGGTGGCGGAAACGGGAACAACCAACTCCTGCTACAGGGCTATGCCGTCGATAGTATGGGGTACATCGACTTTCCCAGCATCGGGCGGATCCGGGTCGGGGGAATGGCCCTGGAAGGGGTAAGAAGGACGATCGCGGAAGCCTTGGAGCCGTACCTGAAGAACGCGGCGATCAACGTCAAGTTCCTCAATTTCCGGTACACCATCATCGGGGACGTGGCTGCCCCCGGTACCTATACGACCATCAACGAACGGGTCAGCCTACTCGAGGCGCTCGGTACGGCGGGGGATTTGACCCCTTACGCGGAACGAAACCGCATTCTACTGATACGGGAAAAGGATGACGAGCGACGGGTAGCCCGGATCAACCTGCAGGATCCCTCCTTTTTCGACTCTCCCTACTACTACCTGCAACAGAATGACGTTATCTACATAGAGCCCACCGAGGCTAAGGTGGCTACGGTGGCCGATCCCACGAGTCGGTTCATCAGTTTCGGCTCCGCCTTCTTGTCGCTGGTCACCTTTACCCTTGCCCTCATTTCGAGTACCCGCAACTAATTTAAGCCTTGGAATATTTGAACCCACCCTCCGATCAGCAGCGACTCGTGGAGGCCACCAATCCGGTAGCAGCGATTGCACCTGCCGCCCCGCCGCCCAAAACCGGGGGGGGAGCTTCGCTGGATATTAATTCGTTGTTCTTCCGCATTTTACGGAACTGGTGGATGCTACTGCTCGGCTTGGGCCTGGGCTATCTGGCCGCGAAACTCTATCTGCGGTACCGGGACATCGACTACACGGTAAGCGCCACGGTGCAGATATCGGACGAGGACTCCCAGGATTTTCAGAACGTCATCGGGCCCAATTTTGCAACCCTCAATAGCGGGGTGGATAATATGGCCAACGAGATCCAGCTGATGAAAAGCCGGAGCTTGTTACTGGAGGTCGTCGAATCCCTGGACCTCGATATGAATATCTATACCGATGGGCGCGTCCGGAACATCAATCTGTATAAGTCGACCCAGAACCCCATCGACGTTATCCGCTACGAACCCGACCCGGATGCGTACAAACAGCTTCTGATCCTGGAAGTTATCGATCGCGACCGCTTCGCTTTCGGAGACGAAGAACAGCTCGATACCTTCCGCTTCAACCTGCCCTTCGTCTCGCGCTACGGCCGGTTTACTATTGCCAGAAATGCAGACGCAAAGGGGGGGATGGACCGGATACTGCTCGAATTCAGAAATCCCGATCGAGTGGCCCGTACCTATGCTGACCGCCTTTCGATCAAGCCGGTGGGCACCACGGACCTGCTGACCATGAACCTGGAAGATGAGGTTCCCGAACGGGCCAAAGATGTCATCATCGGAGTCATCGAGGCCTACGACAGCATCACGGTTAACGTTAAGAACCGGACCTCGGATCGGACGATCGCCTTTCTCAACGAACGGATCGATGAGTACAGTAACGACCTTTCGACCGTAGAGCAACGGGCCGAAAATTTCATCCGCGATAGAAATCTATTGGTCGATATCCCCACTAATCTGGGAATAGAATTAAATCAATTCCGGGAAACGGAAATACAGATCGCCGAACTGCGACTGCAAATCAACGCAATTGAAAATCTTGCCGAATACCTGCAAAGTAATCAGAACGAAAACCAGGTTATTCCATATACGGCCAATGTGGAGAATATGGATGTTAGCGGGCTCATCCAACGGTATAATGAACTGCTGATCCGACGTAAGGAGTTGCTAGCCACCGCTTCGGCCGAGAACCCGGTTGTCAAGGCAACCGAAGAACCCCTGAGGGAACTCGAGGACAATATCCTCGATGCCATCTCCCGCATTCAGCGAGAACTCGAACAACAGGTAACCAGGCTTGATGAGGAAAACGTACAAATACTGAACAGCATTCGGGAGGTACCCGGGCAGCGCAGGGAACTGCTCAGTATAGAGCGCGAACAACAGATCAAGGAGCAACTCTACCTCTACCTGCTACAGAAGCGGGAGGAAACGGGGCTGACACAAGCCGTTACCAACTCTGGAATGCGGTTGGTGGAACCCCCGCTGACCGAGGGATCCAACCAGCCGGATAGCTCCCAAGTCTATCTGGCCGGCCTACTCATCGGCCTGTTGCTGCCCGTCGGCGCCCTGACCGTCGCCGAGGTGCTGGACAATACGGTGCGTTCCGCGGAGAGTATCAAACAGCTCACTAACGCGCCGCTTTTGGGGTCGCTGGCGGAGAACAAGAACAACGACTACATCGTGGTCCAATCGGACAGTCGGTCGCCCATTGCGGAAATGTTCCGTATGCTGCGTACCAATCTGCGTTTCCTCACGGCGGGGAATAAAAACCAGACCATGCTGGTCACCTCCAGCATGAGCGGGGAAGGTAAAACCTTCGTATGCATCAACCTGGGGGTAAGCCTGGCCCTGGCAGGCCACAGGGTGTTAATCATTGGAATGGACCTGCGCAAGCCAAAACTCGGGCAGTACCTCGGCGTGGAAAACGAACAGCAAGTCGTTGGTCTTTCGAATTACCTGGTACAGTCCGCCGAACTATCCACCATAATCCGCACCTACGAAGGCAACGAAAACCTGGACTACATCACCTCTGGGGTCATTCCGCCCAACCCCGCCGAAATGATCATGATGGATCGGAACCAGGATATGATCAGGATGCTTAAAAAAGAATATGACTATATCCTGATCGATACCCCCCCGATCGCCCTGGTAACGGATGCCCTGCTCCTTTCCGACCTGGCCGATGCCACCTTGTTCGTAACGCGCTATGGCTATACCAAGCGAAATCAGTTATTCATAATTGACGAGTTGCAGGAAGAACGAAAACTTCGCAATATCGCGGTCATCCTTAACGGGGTGAAATCGGGCAGAGGCTACGGTTACGGAGGCTATGGCTACGGTAGCGGCTACGGCTACGGGTATTACCAATAAAGCAACCGCCCCGCCCGCGTAGCAACTGCGCTAATTAACGAACACCTATTCAACCCAAGATGCATCAGACCCCCCTGGTTTCCATAGTCATTCCCACCTACAACCGCTGGCACGTCATCGGTGAGGCCATCACCAGCGTGCTGGACCAGACCTATACCAACTGGGAACTCATCGTAGTGGACGACGGGTCTACGGATGAGACCGTGACGCGGTTTCCGCAAACCTACGGCCAGGACGAGCGTATCGTTTTTAAACAGGTGGAGAACGGAGGGGCCGCCCGGGCCAGGAATATCGGTGCCAAAATGGCCGGCGGGGAACTACTGACCTTTCTCGATAGCGACGACGTGGCCACCGAGGGCTGGCTGCAATCGCTCGTGGAAGCCTTCACGACCAGCTCCGCCAGTCTGGTCAGCTGCGGCACCGAGAGGTTCAGGCTGGACGAGAACCTCGGCACCGTCATGCCCCGAAAGAAACCGTACACTTACCACGGGTATACGGCCAAGATCACGAACGGGGGCTCCTTCCTGCTGCCCAGGGAACTATTCTGGACGATCGGAGGGTACGATGAGGAACTACGCTCGGGGCAGCACACCGAAATGGGTTTTCGACTGACCCAATACATGCGGGAAAACGGACTGAAAGCCACGGTCGTCAACGAGCCGCTCGTGAAAATTATCGATCGGGGCGGCGATAGCATCCGCAAGAATGACAAGGCGGTCTACACCGGGGTAACCTACTTCATCGACAAGCATGGGGAATATATGCGCCAGCTGTCCCCCGAGTTCCTGGCGACCTACCTGGCCATCGCCGGCGAGCGAGCCTCCCGAATTCAACTCCATAAGGAAGCCAGTCGGTACTATTACCGGGCCTGGGCACTCAGGCCGACTGATCCCAAGGCCCTGGGGCGGCTTCTCAAATCGTACTTTAAAACCGTTTAAATTTCCGTTGACTTTCTACCATTATCGATGAAGTTTGAAAAAATAGAGTAGAGTATGACTAACCGTCTGAAAAAGCTGGTAAGAAAAATCGCTACGTCCCCCCTTGGTAAACAGGCAAAATCATTTGTTTCCCCGACTAACCGAGGCTCATCGGCGTATAAGATCGGGCAGATGGGGGGGTTGACGGTTATCAAAGAGCCGGTGACAATTCAGCGGGCGCAGGGTCTGCTTATGGGGAAGAATGTCCGCATACAGGAGGGCGGGCACATCGATTCCCGTGGGGGGGTAATTATCGGTGATAATACGCATATTAGCCGTAACCTGACATTGTATAGTAGCATTCACAACTACCGGGACGGACGGGTCCCCTACGACCGCCGATTGATCTGCCGGCCGGTGATCATCGAGGAGAACGTCTGGCTTGGTATGAATGTTAATATTGTCCCCGGCGTCCGTATCGGGGAGAGTTCCGTAGTCGGAATGGGCAGTGTCGTCACCAAAGACGTGCCTCCCTTTACCGTAGTGGGCGGTAACCCGGCCAAAGTCTTGCGACAACGGGATCCACAAGCCATTGAGGACAGGATAGAAAAATATGGATTCGGCGGACGAAGAGGCTGGGACCTAGATGGCGTTGAACATAGCCGCTTCGTCAAACTTACGGAGATCGACAGCAGCAAGATCGTCTTCATCCTCTCTACGGGCCGCTCCGGGT
>CAZKPE010000001.1:0-21913 GCA_964554545.1 uncultured Lewinella sp. | reverse complement strand
ACGGAGATCGACAGCAGCAAGATCGTCTTCATCCTCTCTACGGGCCGCTCCGGGTCGACGGGGATCTCGGACACCCTGGCGCAGGTGCCCGGTGTCTCCTCCAACCACGAGCCGAACTTCAATCTGGTCCGCCTGGCGGCCGAGTATGAGTGTGGTATCAAGGGGGAGGAGGAAACCTATGAAGAGTTGTTGAGCTACTACCGGCACACCAGCTTCTTCGATAGTCGCAACGATCTTTACATCGAGTCCGACCAGAAACTCGTTCCCTTCGTCCCCTTCCTGAACCGGATATTCCCCAAGGCAAAATTCATCTGGATCTACCGGAATCCGGAAGGCTTCATCAAGTCCGCCATCGCCCGAAACTGGTTCAAGGAGAACGCCCGGGAAAACATTTACGACGGTTACCTGGTCCTCGACCCCGACGAGCGTTCGATGGGTACGCGGCTGGGGGGCAACGTGGTGGACGGTATTGCCGAAGAGGAATGGCTGTCCTACAATCTGGCGCAGCGCAACGCCTGGTACTGGACGTACTGGAACAAGATGATCGAAAGACACCTCGACGCCATCGAAGAACGACGGACCTTCCGCGTCAACCTCAGCAAACTGACCGACAGCCTTCCCCGCATTTTCGACTTCATCGGGGTGGACAAGAATCATCAAATTCAAACCCTGCGTACCCACGCCATGGGGCGCCAGGATAAGAAAAACCTGGAAACGCTCGAACTGGACCGGGAGCAGATCAAAGCCGCTTCCCAACAGTTTTGCGCGGCCTACTACGGCTCACTCACCCAAACGGAGGAATGACCCCTTACACGCCTCAGCCATGATCTACTTATTTACCATCGGGTCCCTGAAGGTCGGTGGTGCCGAGCGATCGGTTTCGCGCCTGGTCAATCATCTGGCCGGAATGGGAAGCGAGGTCCATCTCGTGCTCCGGAAGGACGAAATCAGCTTTCCCCTTCACCCCGACGTGCGGGTTCATATACTGAGCGGTTGGAACAAGGGAGGGAAAGTCCGTAAAATCGTTCAGCTGCGTAACGCCCTGCGCCGCTGCATCAAGGAGATCGACCCCGACGTTTCGGTGGGCTACACCTCCCTGTATAGCGTCATTCTGGCCGCTACCCTGGTCCGCAACGTAGTCATTCGTTTTGACGTCTATCCCCTGACCCTGAAGAAGTGGAAGCGCTCGCTCTTCTTCACCTTCCTCAACCTGCCCAATGTCCGGCGCATCGTCTGCATCACCTCCGATACCAAGACGGACCTGGCCCCCTACTTCCCCAAGAAACAGCTGGAGATCATCCATAATGCAGCCTTACCGGAGGAGGCGGTTGTGTCGCAGAACGAATTTTCCTGGCCCCGTAGGTATTTCGTGGGTATGGCGCGATTGGTGCGCACCAAGGGCTTCCAGCTCACCATTCAGGCTTTCGCGGACAGTAAGGCATACCGGACGCACGATTTTATCATCCTTGGCGACGGGGGGTACCGGGACCGACTGCAGGCGCTTTGTCACAAACTGGGGGTCGAAGAATACGTCCACTTCCTGGGCTACCAGAAAAGCCCCTTTCCGATCATTGCCGGGGCTGACTTTTTCGTTCATGCCTCCTACCGCGAAGGGTTCCCCAACGTGCTGACGGAAGCCCTCTCCCACGGGGTGCCGGTAATCGCCACCGACTGCAAAACCGGCCCATCCGAGATTATTCAGGAGGGGCGGAATGGATACCTGATACCAGTCGGGGATGTCGCCGGGCTAGCAGATAAAATAGAACTACTGTGCAATAATCAGGTTAGGCTAGGACAACTTTCCAGTTATGCTAAATCTTCCGTCTCCCGCTTTTCGGAAGACATCGTTTTCTCCCGTTGGGAAGACATGTTATCCTCTGTGTGATCTACCCTTGGGTAGTGTCTTCTCGCCGCTCAACCCTCCGGTATGAGGGTGCTTTTTTTCGCCGGCTCACTGAAGACGGGCGGGGCCGAACGAACGCTTTCGCGTCTGGCCAACTTCCTCGTGCAGTCGGGCTACGAAGTACATCTCGTACTGCGCACTAGTTTGGTTGACTTTCCCCTGGAGGCGAAGGTACACTTGCACATCCTGCCCCGACCAAAGGGGGGGGGCGTACTTAGAAAGGCCTGGAAGACGCGCAAAAATCTCAGAGAGATCATTCAGCGCCTCGAGCCCCACGTAGTCTGCTCCTTCACCGGTCTGACGGGGGTGATGCTGGCTGCGACCTTCACGAAAAATACGGTGGTCCGCTTCGGGACTTACCCACTGAACCTCAAGAAGTGGAAGCAGGCGCTCTACTACACGTTCTTTCATCTTCCGCGGGTCCGCCGTATCGTCTGTCAGACCGAAGTCATGTATGAAGACGTGGGCGCGGTTTTACCCGACAGCAAGCTACGAGTCATCCACAACCCGGCGGTAAAAACCCGGATAAGGAGCAAAAAAACACCAGAACGGCTACCCGACCGGCCCTTCATCGTATCCATGGGCCGGCTTACCCGGGGCAAGGCCTACGACGTGGCCCTACGGGCTTACAAGGCTTCCGCCGCCTACCACCAGTTCGACTACGTATTCCTGGGCGACGGAAGGATGCTACCCGGTCTGAAACGCTTAGCGCAGGAGCTGGGCATCGCCGACCGGGTTCACTTCCTGGGCTATCAGTCATCTCCCTATCCCATCATCGAGCGGGCGGCCTTCTTCGTACACACTTCTCGCAGGGAGGGCTTTCCGAACGTGCTCCTGGAGGCCCTGTCGCTGAACAAACCGGTCATTGCCACCGATTGCAAGACCGGGCCTTCCGAAATCGTTATCGAGGGAACGAATGGCTACCTGGTACCGGTAGACGACGAGGAGAAGCTGGCGGAAAAGATATCCACGCTGGCCAATGATCCCGCCCTGCTGCAACAAATGTCTGCCAACGCCAGGGGCTCCACCCAGCGATTTAGCGAGGAGGTGATCTTCCGGCAGTGGGCGTCCGTATTGGGCCTGGGGCCGGTTGCGCTCCCCAGCGCTCCTTCCGCGACCCCAGAGCTCGTCGCCGAGTAAACTATCGGCCCGCTTATCGGTAAAGATTAGGTAGCCTACACCATTCTAGAATCCCCCCCATGACCAAACCCAAACTGCCCAAGATCTTAGACTGCACCCTCCGGGATGGAGGATACTACACTAACTGGGACTTCGACGAACAGGTGGTCAACACCTACCTGCGCTCCGTCGAGCAACTCCCCATCGACGTCCTCGAAGTAGGGTACCGCAGTAACCCAAAGGGTGCCTACGTAGGTAAATATTTCTACAGCCCGATCAAAACCCTGCAGGCGCTCAAACGGCATACCACGAAGCAGATTGCCATCATCCTGGACGAAAAGGACGTTAAGCGGGAAGACGTGAGCGACCTGCTCCGGCCCTGCGGCGACCTCATCGACATGGTACGCGTCGCCGTGAATCCAAAGAACTTCAAGCGCGCCATCGGCCTGGCCGAAGAGATCAAGTCCCTGGGCTACACGGTCAGCTTCAACGTGATGTACATGTCCTCCTGGAAGGAAGAGCAGGACTTCATCGATTCCATCCACCTCGTGGGCGATAAGGTGGACTACTTCTACATGGTCGACTCCTACGGCGGCGTGTACCCCGAGGACGTGCGCGAAAACTACCAGCTGATCCGTGACCGCTGCGACGTGAAGATCGGCTTCCACGGCCACAACAACCTCGAACTGGCCCTGATCAATACCCTGACCGCCATCGAGTGCGGGGTAGACATCATCGACGCCACCATTACGGGCATGGGCCGCGGCGCGGGCAATCTGAAGACCGAATTACTCCTCACCACGCTCAACTCCAAGGAGTACTTCGACCTCAACTACAATGCCCTGAGCGAGGTGGTGGAAACCTTCGAGTCCATCCAGAAGCAGTACGGCTGGGGCACCAATCTGGCCTATATGGTGTCCGGCGTCACCTCTTCCCCCCAGAAGGACGTCATGGAGTGGGTGACCAAGTATATGTTCAGCTTCAACAGCGTCATCCAGGCCATGGACAACCGGCGGCACGGGCGCGAAGACAACCAGAAGCTTTCCCTCTTCAAACCCGAGCGGCAGTACGAGGAAGCCCTCATCATCGGTGGCGGTTCCAACGCGGTACTCCACGCCGATGCCGTGCGGGACTTTGTCGAGGGGCGGGAAGACAAGGTCTGCCTCATCCACGCCAGTTCAAAGAATGCCTCCCATTTCGCCGACCTGCCCGTGCGGCAGTATTTCTGCCTGGTTGGCAACGAGGGGCAACGACTGGAGAACATCTTCCGGGGCAATATGCGCCAGTTCACCGGGGTGTGCGTGCTGCCTCCTTACCCCCGGGATATGGGAACGTACATCCCCCCCAGCGTACAGGAAAAGAGCTACGAACTCGAACGGATCGCCTTCCTCGATGATTCTCACGGCGATTCCCTTACCGCGACTGCCCTACAGTGTGCCGTCGATCTTGGCGCGCGGGTCGCCTATTTTGCAGGTTACGACGGGTACAGCGATGGAAGCATCTCCCAGCGCGAAAGGGAGCTTTTCCTGGAGAACGAACAGATCTTCGAAGCCGCCTCCCGTGGCGGTCTCGAGTGTAAAACCCTGCTGCCCACTAAGTACGAGGGCCTCAAGTCCGATTCGGTCTATGCCTGGATCTAATATGACCGACCTGCGGACCGTCCTCATCATCCCGGCCCGCTACGAATCGTCCCGCCTGCCCGGCAAGCCCCTCACCCCGATCGCCGGCGTACCCATGATCGAGCGGACGTACAAGCAGTGCGTCCGGGGCTTTCCCCGCGAAGACATCTACGTCGCGACGGACGATGAGCGCATCGCGGACTTCTGTGCCGAAAAGGATATGCAGTGCCTGATGACCTCCAAGGATTGCCTGACCGGTACCGACCGGGTAGCCGAGGCCGCCGAAATGCTCCAACCCGACTACGTGATCAATGTGCAGGGGGACGAGCCGATCTTCAACCCCGATGATATCCGCGCTTTCCTGGATGCGGTACGACACCACCCCCGGGAGGTGCTCAACGGCTATACCCCCATCCACCGGGAGGAAAATTACCGGAGCCGCGGCGTACCAAAGGTGGTCTTCCGCCCCGACGGTCGCTTGCTGTACATGTCGCGCAGCCCCATACCGGGAAATAAAAGCGACCGCTTCGAAAGAGCCTTTCGGCAGGTGTGTATCTACGGTTTCCCGTTCGAGCTCCTGCGCGCCTTCGCCTCCCAAAAGACGAAGGGCCGGCTGGAAGCTATCGAGGACATCGAGATCCTGCGCTTCCTGGAAATGGGCCACGAGGTACGTATGATCGAACTCAGCGACGTCTCCGTCGCCGTCGATTACCCGGAGGATGTACAAAAGGTAGAGGCCGTCCTCTCCCGCAAATAAGAATATGCTTACGAATTATAAGGTTATCCTCTGGGACTTCGACGGCGTCATCCTGGATTCGGCCCGCGTACGGGACCAGGGCTTCGTCGACGTGCTCGCCGATTACCCCGACGAGCAGGTGGACCGGCTACTGGCCTTCCACCGCCGCAACGGGGGGCTGAGCCGCTACGTCAAATTTCGCCACTTCCACGAGGAAATACTGCGGCAAAATATTACGGAGGAGGGGGTCAACGAACTGGCCCGCCAATTCTCCGAGGTCATGCTGCGCCACCTCACCGACCGCAGCCTGCTCATCACCGATGCCGTCACCTTCATCCGTTCCTTCAGCGACCGTATCCGGATGCACGTCGTCTCCGGCTCCGACCAGAAGGAACTGCGCTACCTGTGCCGGGAACTGGGAATCGCGGATCATTTCGTGAGCATCCACGGTTCGCCCACTCCCAAGAATCAGCTAGTCCGTGATCTGCTGGCTGAGCACCGGTACGACCTTCGTTCCGTGTGCCTGATCGGTGATTCGGGCAACGACCACGAGGCAGCCCGGGTGAATCATATCGACTTTTTCGGCTACAATAATCCGGAACTGCGGGGCAAGGGCAGGGGGTACATCGAAGCGTTCACTTCAGCTAATACAACAGGGGGCGCGGACGCAGGTGCCGGCCTAATCGTAAAATTGAATGACTAAAGTCTCCGTCCTCATTCCGGTCTACAATCGGGAAAAGACCATCGGGCGGGCCATCGAAAGCATTCTGGCCCAGACCTTCATCGATTGGGAGCTCATCCTGGCCGACGACGGCTCGACGGACAACTCCGTGTCGGTCATCCGCGGCTACACCGACGATCGCATCAAGTTGATCGAGCGGCCCCAGAACGGAGGCAATGCCGCGGCCCGCAACACCTGCCTGGAGCACGCAAGCGGGGAGTTCCTGGCTTGGCTCGACAGCGACGATGCCTATCACCCCCAACTCCTGGAAAAGTCCCTGGGCAACCCCGCCTGGAACGACGAACGGGTGGGCTTCTCCTGGGTGGCCACCAACCGCATCGACCTGCAGGGCAACGAGCACGGCGGTAAGTGCTGGCACCCCTCGCGCAAGTACGACGATAACCCCTATCACTTTTTCTACGAACTGCACATCGGTACCGGGAAGGGTATCGTGATGCGCCGAAAGTGCGTAGCCGACGGCCTGCGCTTCGATGAGCGGCTCCGGGTGGCCGTGGATACCGATTTTATGGTGCGCCTGCGGCAGAAATGGATGTACACTTTCGTGGACGAGGTACTCTACACCACCCACGTGCAGCCGGGCAGCGTCAGGACCGACACCCGCAAGAAGATGGAAGCCTACGGCATCATGCTCGAAAAGTACGCCGACATCATCAACCAAAACCAGACCCTGCGCGACCGCTGGTTCTATAAGTACCTCTGGCTCTGCCTGCACAACGACAACTTCGCCGGGGCCAGGTCCGCACTGAAGCAACTCAAAAAGAACCGGAGAAAGGCACAGTTCCTCTTCGGCATCTTCCGTCTGCTGCCCACGCCGGCGGCTAAACGGGTTCACCAGGCCATCGCCGGTTAACCCCCCCTTGCCGTGAAGCTAAAGACCCACCTGCGCCGGGCCGGATACGGACTACTGAGTACCCTCGGTCCGCTAGCGGCGGCGAGTACGCGCACCCACCTGCGCGTACTCGCTTACCACACCGTTCCCGACCCCGCCGCTTACGAGCGCCAGCTGCGCTACCTCCAGCGGAACTACCACGTCATCAGCTTAGACGAGCTGCTATCCGCCGTGAACGACCGGCGTGCCCTCCCCCCCGACTCCGTACTCATCACCTTTGATGACGGGGACATCAGCGTTTACGACAACGGCCTCCCCCTCCACCGGAAATACGGGCTACCCGCGGTACTCTTCATCATCACCGACCTGATCGACTCCGCCACCCCCTTCTGGTGGAAACGGGTGGAAGCCCACTACCGGGCCACCGGGCAGGCCCACGCGGCCGCCCGACAAAAAGTGAGCGAACTCAAGACCTTACCCAATAGGGAAAGGGAAACCTACCTGGCCGGCCTGCCCCCCTACGAGCAGCGACAACTCACCCGCAGCCAGCTGAGTGAACTGGCCGACGGCGGTTTTGCCCTGGCCAACCACACGGCCACCCACCCCATCATCAGTAACTGCGAAACCGGCGAGGTCCGTAAGGAGGTAAGCCGGGCCGCCCGTTACCTCCGGGAGCTGCCCGTACCCGCTTACCCCGACGTGTTCGCCTATCCCAACGGAAACAGTAGCGATGAGTCGGAACGCATCCTGCGCGACGAGGGTATCCGCATGACCTTCCTGTTCGACCACGCCCTGGAGAAGGACTACCTGCGGCCGGCCCCCATCTCCCGGATCAGGACCAACACCTACGACGGTCTTCCGGAATTTCGGGCTAAGGTGGCCGGGGTACATCCGCTGTTATACAAACTCAGCCAGTGAAAGTACTGCTACTCATCGACACTTTCGGCGCCGGCGGCGCGGAACGCTCCACCCTCGAACTGGCCCGTTACCTGATCGGCCTGCCCGACATCACGGTGGCCGTTGCGGCCCTGAAGAAAAAACCCGTCGGCATCGAGGAGCAATTCCTGGCCCTGCCCTGCTCGGTGACCATCGGCGATACCCGCAACCGGAAGGAACGCTTCCGCTTCATCGATCGCCTGATCCGCGAAGAACGACCGGACCTGGTGCACACTGTTGTTTTCGAAACTAACCTGCTCACCCGTCTGGTGTGGCAGCGGCGGCGCAATTTCATCCTGGTCCAGAGCTTGGTCAACACCCCCTACATCAAGGAGCGGGAGGTCGGCACGGGCCTGCGCAAGCTCAAATTCGAACTGGCTAAGCTGTCCGACATCGTCTCGGCCCGGGCCACCCCCATCCACTACCACGCCATCACCGAATCGGTGGTCGACCACTACCGCTCCCTGTTCGGAATCGGTACGGACGACTACGAGGTTATCCACCGGGGCCGACTGCTCAATCCCCACGCCCCCGAGCCGGCCCGGCAGCGCTTCGCGCCCTCCGCCGCCCGCCCGCTGCGCCTGGTCAACGTGGGCCGCCAGGAATTCCAGAAGGGGCAGTGGCTCATTCTGGAAGCCCTGCAGTTGCTGAAGGTGCGACACGGCATCACCAATATCGAACTCAACGTTTACGGCCGGCAGGGTGCGATGTCGGAACGGATCGAGGGGCTGCTGACCGAATTTCAGCTCCAGGAGCAGGTCACCTTGCATCCCTTTACCAACAATATTTACGCATCCATTGCCAAAGACGATGTGTTCGTTTTCCCCTCTTACTTCGAGGGGCTGGGGGGTGCTTTGGTGGAGGCTATGGCCACCGGGCTACCCTGTATCTGCTCGGATATCGCCGTCCTGCGCGAAGTGATCGGTAGCGACCGGGGCGCGGAGTTCTTCACCGCAGGCGATGCCGGCTCCCTCGCCGGGGCGATCCTCCGCGTGTACCGCGACCCCGAACGCCGGGTGGAACTGGCCGAGCACGTACGTGCACGCTTTGCCGCCGCCTTCCAACTGGAAACCATCTCCCGACAGATGGCCGATATGTACCGTCGCCTGATCGCAACACCAAACTAGCCCGTGGCCGCAACCATCCGCCCCCTCGACTACGATCGTGATACCCCGGAGGTCGTCCGGCTGCTGCAAACCAGCCTGAGCGCCGGCAAGTCCGCCGAATGGCTCCGCTGGAAACACCAGGACAATCCGGCCGGCGTTTCCCCGGCCTTCGTCGCCGAAATGGACGGCGAGATCGTCGGTGCCCGCTTCTTTCTGTGCTGGAATTTTCGCCGGGGAAGTCAGGTCGAACCCGCCCTGCGCCCCGTGGACACCGTCACCCATCCGAAGGCCCGCGGACAGGGGATTTTCAAACGACTTACCCTGCAGGGGCTGGAGGTGGTAAACCCCGGACAGCAAAAGCTCATCTTCAACACCCCTAACGGGAACAGCCTCCCGGGCTACGTTAAGATGGGCTGGCAGGTCTACCCCCGGGACTACGCCTACTACTACGCCCTGCTGACCTACCTGTCAGCCCCGGCCATCGTCCGCTCTCAGCAGCCCCCGGAAAGCGTCGGCGGGCAGTTGGCGTATCCGGCAGATGCCCTCACGACCGACAAAAGCTACGACTTCCTGGCCTGGCGCTACCGCGCCGGCGATTACACCTTTGCCCACTTCGGCGACCGGCCAGGGGAGAGCCTGGTGTATCGCATCATCCGGGTCAAGGGGGTTCCGGCACTTTCCGTTGCCGATCACGTCGGTACCCCGGAATCGCTGCGCCCCCTGGTGGAGGCGGCGGCGGCAGCCGAGGGTCTGAGGGTCATCCATTTCCTCGACGGGGCATTCGCCCGGGCGGAAGACTGGCAGCTGCGATTGCGGCGGGGCAGTAGCCTGGTCGCCGTACGTACCCCCCGGCCCGTCGAACAACTCAACCTACGCCTGTCCGCCGGCGATCTCGAAAGCGTCCTCTGATGCGTATACTCCAACTCGTCACCGCCCGACAGTACCGTGGAGCCGAGGTCTTCGCGGCCCTGCTTTCGGAAGAACTCGCCGGTATGGGGGAGGAAGTATACTACGTCGGCCTCTACGACCCCCCGGCCCAGGAACTCACCGTAGCGGGCTGTACCAACGCCGACCTGGGCGGCACCAAGCAGCGCGGGTTTTCCCCCTCCCTGTTCCGGAGGCTCCGCACCTACTACCTGACCCACCGGCCGGACGTCATCCAGGCCAACGGGTCGGATACGCTCAAGTATACCGTAGCCCTCAAACTCCTCCATCCCGAACTGCGCTTCGTCTACCGCAATATCAGCGTGTTCAGCGTCTGGGTAGCCTCGGAGTGGCGGCGGCGTATCCAGGAATGGATGTTCCGCCGGGTGGATTTCGTGACCTCGGTAAGCGCCGAAAGCCGGAAGGACCTGATCAAGACGCTCAACTACCCGGCCGATCGCATCCGGGTGGTGCGCCGGGGGGTGAAAGCCGACCGACAGATCCCCGCCGCCGAAGCCCGTGAGCAACTCGGCGTGGCCGGCCCCGTGGTCGCCCTGGTAGGCAAGCTCTCGCCCGAAAAAAACCATGCCTTCCTGCTGCGCACCTTTGCCCGCCTGCTCGAAGCGGTGCCGGATGCCCGCCTGTGGTTCATTGGTGACGGGCCGGAGCGTAGCCGCATCGAAGCATCGGTAACGCAACTGGGCCTCGGAAACAGCGTCACGCTCTGGGGGGTACAGACCGACGTGGCCCCCTTCCTGGCCGCTGCCGACGTACTGGCCATCACCTCGACGGTAGAGGGCATCCCCGGGGTGATCCTGGAGGGAGCCGTGCAGTCCACCCCGACCGTATCGGTGGACGTGGGCGGGGTGAAGGAAGTATTACTGGATCAGCATACCGGTTTGTTGATCGATCGCCACGACGAGCGTATCTTTGCGGCCGCTTTGGAGCGGGTGCTGACCGACGACCCGCTACGGCAACGACTCGGAGAGGCCGCCCGCCGCCGGGTGGTCGAGGAATACAGCCTCGACCGTGCCGCCCGGGAGTCGCTCGCCATCTACCGCCAAATCCGCGCTACACCATGATCAAAGTATACCATCTCATCAAGGGGCTGGGCCGCGGCGGCGCGGAGATGCTGCTACCGGAAACGCTTCGCGTACACGATGAGCAGCGGTTTGCCTTCCGCTACGCCTACTTTCTGCCGCATAAGGGGCAGGTGGCCGAAGACCTGCGGGAGATGGGCGTTACCGTAGACTTGGTAGAAGGAAAAAACAACTTGGCCATCCTTGCGCAAACCCGGAAGGTGGCCCAACTGGCCCGCGGGTGGGGGGCCGACGTCATCCACTGCCACCTGCCCATCGCCGGCGTCGTCGGCCGTATCGTCGGTAAACTGACGGGTCTGCCCGTAGTCTATACCGAGCATAATAAGCAAGAGCGCTACCACGTGCTGACCCGACAGCTTAACCTGCGCACCCTGGCCTGGAACCGCCACGTCATTGCCTGCTCCGACGACGTAAAGGACAGTATCAACCGACACGTGGATATGGCGGGGACGCAGGTGCAAAGTATTCAGAACGGAGTGAATACCAATCGGTTTTCCAGAGAAGTTTGCACCCGCGACCGCGCCCAACTTCCGCTTCCGGAGGAAAAGATCGTCATCGGCACCGTCTGCGTTTTCCGTACCCAAAAACGGCTGCACCACTGGCTGACCCTGGCCCAGCGGCTGTACACCAAGAACCGGAACCTGCACTTCGTCATCGTCGGCGACGGCCCGGAAGAAGATCGTCTGCGGGAGCAGATCCGCGCCCAGGGAATGGAGGCGGCCGTAAGCTTTCCGGGTCGCATCCAGGAGGTGCGCCCCTGGCTGGCGGCCATGGACATCTACCTGATGACCAGCGAGTTCGAGGGCCTGCCCATCGCCATGCTGGAGGCGATGAGCATGGAGCTGCCGGTGGTCGCCACCCGTGCCGGGGGGATCGGTGAGGTGATCGATAGCGGGGTCAACGGTTTTCTGGAGGAGGTGCCCGACTGGGAACGGCTCGAAGCGCCCCTACAGCAACTCGTCGATGACCCCCAACTACGGCAGCGGCTGGGAACGGCGGCCCGACAGCGCATCATCAGCGACTTCAGTGTGCGCAGGATGGTACGCGAGCTGGAAGAGGTATACGAACAGGTAACCGCAACCGTACATGTCGGGTAAGGACGAACAGATCACCATTCGTCAGGCAACCCCCGCCGACCGGGGGGGCATCATCGACCTGCTACGCCTGAGCCTGGGGGAGGGCAGTACGGAGAAAAGCGCCGATTTCTGGCAGTGGAAGCACGTCGACAATCCCTTCGGGGCCTCCCCCGTGCTGCTGGCTGAGGCCGACGGTAAACTCGTGGGAGTACGGGCGTTCATGCAGTGGCGGTGGTGCGCGGAAGGGCAAACCTACCGCGCGCTGCGGGCCGTCGATACCGCCACCCACCCTGAATACCGTGGGCGGGGCATCTTCAAAAAACTAACTCTACGGCTGGTCGAGCAGTGCCGGGCGGCGGGGTACGACTTCATCTTCAACACCCCCAACGAACAGAGCCGCCCGGGCTATCTGAAGATGGGCTGGCAAGTGGTTGGAAAACTGCCCCTACGGGTTGCCGTACTGCGGCCCTGGCAACTGGCCGCTACAAAGTGGCTGGACCGGCCCCTGCCCGCGGCCGCGCTGGAAGAAGAACCCGCCGATTTTTCCATACTCGACGAACAGCGGTTGCAGTGGCTTGCCGAGCTTCCCGATCGCCTGCACACCCCGCCGACCGTGGAATTCCTGCGGTGGCGGTATGCCGACTGTCCCGTACGTGATTACCGGGTAGAGGGTGATCCGGACGGGCTGCTCGTCTTTTACTACCTGCGGGAACAGAACTTCGGCCGGGAGCTGCGAATCGTAGGGTGTTACACCCGCCCGGGAAGCGAAGCGGCTTTGCGGAAAACGCTGGCTGCCCTGCGCCGCCGGTATCGGCCTACCGTGATGAGTGTTGCTCCCTCCGCCGGGCTACCATTCTACTTCCTGCCCGCCCTCCCGCTGGGTCTGATTCTGACCTTTCGGGAGCTGAATATGCCGACCGCCCCGCCGCTGGGGGAATGGAACTATCAACTTGGTGAACTGGAACTATTCTAGATGACGGTTGCCCTGACCCTTTTGCTGATTACGGTTGCGGCCGGCTTGCTCATCAACGGGCACGCCAAGGAGCTGAGGCATTCCCAGGGGATGATGTGGGGGCTGTTCGCCTACCATACGTTCTTCACGATGGTCTACTATATCTGGTCGTTGTCGAACAACTCGGATAGCCGGACCTACTACGCCAAGGCGGATCGTTTGTCGCGGGGGGACGGGTGGTGGGACTACTTCGACTTCGGGACGCCCTTCGTGGAGTGGATGATTTTCCCCTTCATCCATCAGTTCGGGTTTACCTTCCTGGCGACCATGTTTTTAATCGGCTTCTTCGGCTTCGTGGGGTTCTTTTATCTCTACTTGCTGATCGCCGAGTCCACGACTTTCCGGCACAAGCTATTCGGGATCGACGTCCTCGTGTTGGTCATGTTCCTACCCATCGCCCACTTTTACAGTTCCTCCGTGGGAAAGGGAGCGGTTATACTGGCGGGCATCGGCATGTTCTTTTACGGCTTGAACAAGATCAACCAGCGCCTTCCCTGGCTGTTGCTGGGGGCCTTCATCACGCTCTACGTCCGCGCCCACGTGATGGCCGTGATCTGTTTTTCCGCGGTGGTGGCCGTGCTGTTCAGTAGCAAGGGCATCAAGGGGTACCAGAAGGCGATCATCATTTCGGTGGCGATGGTGGCCATCATCCCGATACTGCAGCAGGCCTTCAGTTACGTCGGCGTCGAGGAGGTGAGCCTGGAACAGGCAAGCGCCATTGCCGAACACCGGGCCGATAGTAACACCAAGGCCAACTCGGCCGTGCCCCTGGATGAGTACTCCCAGCCCATGCGCATCTTCACCTTCCTGTTCCGCCCGCTGTTCATCGACACCCCGAACGCCCTGGGCCTGATCGTGAGCGTGGAGAACCTCATTTACCTGTTCTTATTCATCCGGACCTTTTCGCCGACCTTCATCCGCTTCATCACCCAGTCGTCTTTCCTGGTGAAGATGGCCTTTACGACCTTCTGGATACTGACCTTCGCCCTCGCCCAGATCTCCAGTAACATGGGCATTGCGATCCGGCAGAAATCTCAGGTCACTTACCTGTTCATGTTCGTACTCCTGGCCTACGCGGATTATGCTTTTCGTACGGAACGCAAAGTCGTCATTGGTGAGTAGGCCCGGAGCGTTCATCATCTCCCTGGATTTCGAGCTGCACTGGGGGCTGTTCGACCATACCCCGCTGACCGCGGAGAGTAGGGAGTATTTCCTGCGCGCCAGACGGCTTATCCCCCCTACCTTACGGCTCTTTGCCGATTCGGATATTGCCGCCACCTGGGCCACCGTCGGAATGTTGTTTGCCCGCGACCGCCGGGAGTTGGAGGGCTACTTACCCCATCAGAAACCCCACTACGAGGACCCGCGGCTCAACCCTTACACCTTGCTACCGGACGTCGGTGAAAGTGAGGACGACGATCCCTACCACTACGCGCCCAGTTTGATTTGCCGTATCGCGGAGACACCGGGACAGGCCATCGGGACTCATACCTTCAGCCACTACTACTGCCTGGAACCGGAGCAGAGCGTAGAGGCCTTTCGCCAGGACATCGAGGCCGCCCAGCGGAGTGCCACTGCCGGGGGGTATGCCCGTGCCGCCTCCCTGGTGTTCCCGCGCAACCAGTACCACGAAAAATACTTCCCCGCCGCGCGGCAATCCGGCATACGCGTTTACCGGGGAAACCCCGAACAATGGTTTTGGAAGAGCCGGTCGGGTGGCGACACGACCCTGCACCAGCGGGCGGTCCGCCTGGCGGATAACTACCTACCGATCGCGGGTCAGACGACCTTCCAGACCGCCGCCCCCGCAGCGGATGGCAGTCTGTTGAACGTACCGGCCAGCCGTTTTTTCCGCCCCTACATCCAAAAGATCGACGGCTACGGAGGCCAGGCGCTAAAAGTCCGTCGTATTCTCAAAGAGATGGAACGAGCCGCGATCGACAAGCGGCACTACCACCTGTGGTGGCACCCGCACAACCTGGCTACCCATCCCGAAAAAAATATGGCGGCCCTGGAGCGGATCTGTGCACAGTCGGTCCGCTTGCGGGATAAGTACGGCTGGGAAAGCCACTCCATGGAATCATTTTCCGCGCGGGAGCAGGATGAGCCCAAACCATAATACGAACTCCAAAGCCTGGCAATGGCTTAAAACATCACGACCATGGTGCAACAACTAATCAATTCCGGGAGGTTACTCAAATACATACCCCGCTTCCTGGCCGATACCGAAACCCTCAAGCTGGACTTCTTTGCGGGCAAGCGGGTAGCGGTGGTTGGTCCCGCCAGTTCGGCCTACGAAAAGGAGATGGCCGACTACATCGACGGGTTCGACGTGGTCGTCCGGGTCAACCGGGCCGTGGAACAGTTTGAGAAGAAGCCGGAGCGGAATAAATACGTAGGTACGAAAACGACCCTGCTGTTCCATCAGTTAATGCGTCACTCGCTCAATACCGGCGAGATCGACGGCAATCTCCTGAGGCGGTACGGAGTTGAGCATCTCGTCTTCAATCGGTCAACCACGCGCAGCGGCATCAGGAAAGTACTGGAATACTACGAGCAAAACCCGAACGGCTACCCGATCACGCTGCTTGACCGGGACCTTTACCGCACCATTTGCCGGCCATTCGAGGAGCCACAGCGGCTGCGGCCGACCAACGGGTACATCGCCCTGGCTGCCGTACTGATGGCTGATTTCGAGGAAGTCTACATTACCGGCCTGACCTTCTACCGGACGCCCTATGCTCCGGGATACCGTGACAACGCCGCCTCTTATGACCAGATGCTAGTAGAGGGGTGGCACAACCCCGATGTAGAATTTGAGGAATTCAAAAAATTAGTAAAAAGCCAGCCCGAGAAACGGATCCTGCTGGATGACGGGCTCAAGTCCCTCATCTAACCGACAATCTGGAGCGATGAACAGAATAATCAAGGGAATACTGGATTTTGCCGCCACGATCAACCGTCGGTACGTCGAACCTGCCCTGGCTAAGCGGAGAAGCAGAAGCCTGGCAAAGAATAAGATCAAATCAATCGGCAGACCAACGGTGATCGCGGACGACCTGGAAGTCAATAAGGAGAAGGGGATCATCGTCGGGAAGAACGTCTTCATCGACGCGGGAGGGCACATCGATGCCATCGGGGGGGTGGTGATCGGAGACGGTACCCGTATCGGCCGCGGTGTGGCGATCTACAGTAGCAGACATGTGCGTTCTGAACAGGCCACACCGAATGATAACAAGTATGCCTGTGCGCCGGTGATTATCGAGCCGGGGGCGACCATCGAGCCGGGGGTGACCATTACGCCGGGGGTCACTATAGGACGGAATGCCACGATCGGAATGGGGAGCGTAGTGGTAGCGAACGTAGCTCCGGGTACCGAGGTGTGCGGCAATCCGGCGGCTGTGCGCCAGCCCATCGGGCCAGAATGCCGTACGCCATCCTTAGCCACCGAGGCGCATTTAGTAGCGAACGGTAAACGGACTGCCCCGGCCAGGGCAGACTACATCCCCCTGACGGAAACCGATAGCGAGCGGATCGTATTCGTACTATCAACGGGGCGATCGGGGTCGAAGAGTATTGCAGCGACGCTGGCGAATTCCAACCGTATCCAGTCTGCCCACGAACCCAATTTCAACCTGATCCGGCTTTCCGCCGAACTGCTGGCGGGAAAAAAGTCAACGGAGGAAGCGGGCAGGGAACTACGCGACTACTACCAACACACCAGTACCTTTCGGTCGGACAACCAGCTGTACATCGAATCGGATCAAAAACTGGCACCCTTTGTGCCCCAACTGAAGGAACTATTTCCCAGGGCTAAGTTCATCTGGATCTTCCGCAAGCCGGAGGGCTTCATCCGATCCGCCTCTGCCCGCACATGGTTCAAAGTAGATGCGGTGGAGAACATCCGGGAGCACGACATTCTGATGGACACCGACGAGCAGTCAATGGGTATGCGACTCGGGGGCAATATCGTGGACGGCATCCCCCAACCGCGTTGGGATGCATATACCCTGCTGGAGCGAAATGCCTGGTACTGGACCTACTGGAATAAACTCATCGAGCATAGCCTGGGCGGGGTCCCGGCTAGCGATAAATTCGTGGTGGAGCTATCGCAACTCAATAGCAGTATGGCGGAAATATCAACCTTCCTGGGCGTCGAACCTATTAAGGACGAGAACTTAATGAAGACAAATCAGGTCAAAAAACAGCACGTGACTAATCTGGACGACATCGGTGCCGATGAACTGAGCCAGGCATCCGCCCGCTTTTGCAACGACTACTATCAACACCTGCATTCCCTGAGATTGGTACGGTGATACCAGTCCTGTTCTCCCGCCGCAAACCCGCGCAAAGCATACAACCCCCTAACCCAACCGACATGAGTAACCTGCTGAAGGCCCCCAAGCAATTCCTCGAGGACAAACTTGGTATACAGATCAGAAGTAAGGTCTTTCTGACTATCCCGAACGAGGCGATCAACGTACAAACCAAGGTCGTCTTTGTCGCCGTACCCAAGTCCGGCAGTACCTCGGTACGGACGCAGACGAAGGACAAACGTAAGAGTAAAACGCTTCTTTACCATCCCCACCTGGACATTATGCAGCTCCGGGAGCTATTCTACGTGTACAGTCTGCGGAAATTCATGCGCAAGAACACCAGCTTCCCCACCGAGAATATGCTGACCGACCAGCAGATCAGGTTGGAGTCGGCCAAGACATTCGATTCCTACTTCAAATTCGCCGGAGTGAGGAACCCCTGGGCCCGCGCCGTTTCCCTCTACAGCCGCCGGGAGGACGTACGGATGAAGGAGCAGATCTCCTTCGAGGCGTTCGTCGAGTCCCACCATTACGCCAGTGACACGTGTAAGAACTGCACGCTACATAAGAATCAGTACGACTGGCTGTGCGACCACGAGGGAAACAACCAGATGGACTTCATCTATAAGGTAGAGGAACTCGGCGAGGCCATACCCAAGATACGGGAGATGACCGACGGGCGGGTCAGCCTTCAGGAAGTGAACAGGAACAAAAATCCCAAATCCAGATCGCGCAATTACCGCGATCTATACAACGACCGGACGAAAAACATCATCGCCACCCGCTTCGAAAAGGATATCGACTTGTTTAAGTACACCTTCTGATTCCACCGCATTTACATGAATCATCCCATTCCGACACTGGCGGGGCGTACCATAGCCATTGTCGTCAACACCAGTTGGAACATCTATAACTTCCGGGGCGGGCTGGTCCGTGAGCTCATTCGGCAGGGGGCCACCGTCATCGCGCTGGCCCCACCGGATGAGTTCAGCCAGCGGCTGGTGGATGAGCTGGGGGTGACCTTCGTTCCCCTGCGGCGCCTTAGCCGGAAGGGAACCAACCCGGCCCAGGATATGCGACTGATGTTCGAACTGGTCCGCATCTACAGAAGATACCGGGTCGACGTTGCCTTGCACTATACCATCAAACCGGTGATCTATGGTTCCCTGGCCGCTCGACTTACCGGGGTCAGGAATATCAGTACCCTTACGGGTCTCGGCTATGCCTTCATCACCCCGGGGCTGGTCAACCGGGTCGTCCGGGGGCTCTACCGACAGGCGCTTCGCTCCGCGCACTGGACGTATTTTCAGAACGCCGATGACCACCGGCTGTTTCTCGATGGCCGAATGGTGCCGATCGACCGCTCAGGCATCATTTCCGGTTCCGGGATCAATACCGATCATTTTCAGCCGGGAACGGACCCGGGGGACGAATCGCTGATCTTCCTCTTCGTTGGCCGCCTGCTATTCGATAAGGGGATTGTTGAATTTCACGAGGCCGCCCGAAGTCTGCGCCGCATCTACCCCGAAGCTCAATTTCATGTTGTAGGCGGGCTCGATCCCAATAATCCCTCCGCCGTTTCGGCCGAGATGCTGCAGTTGTGGAAGGATTCCGGCGATATCATTTACCACGGGCAGGTCAGCGATACCCGCCCCTTCATTGCCGCGTCCACGGCAGTGGTTTTACCTAGCTACCGGGAGGGGCTGCCGCGCGTGATGCTGGAGGGAATGTCGATGGGTAAGCCACTCGTAGCGACCGATGTGCCGGGTTGCCGGGAAACCGTCGTTGATGGCGAAAACGGTTTCCTGGTCACCGTGCGTGACGCCGGGAGTCTGGCCCGGGGTATGGAGAAGATCATTCAATTGGGCGCGGCGGAGCGGCGGGAAATGGGCCGCCGGGGTCGCGAACTGGCCCTTCACCGCTTTGCCGAACCGGTCATCGTGGCGGAATACCTACTTCGGCTAACCGAAGACGGATAGGCTGATTACCGGGGCGAGCTAGGAGAAACTCGCTACCTTGACCCCACCGCCCCGATAATTACCGTAGAGAGTACACTACCCGAAATCGCACAACTATTCCCCTTGCCAGCCGCGAAGATCCTCTTTCTGGCGAATTACTTCCCGCCCCGCCCCGCGGTGGCCGGACGGCGTTTGGGGCATATGGCTACCTGGGCACTGCATGAGTACGAGGAAGTGTATGTTATCCGGGCCGATCGCAATTTCGCCGGTGACGACCTGCCCGATCTTCGCGTAATTCCCCTTCCGGCCCGCGATCTACGCGCCCTGGTCGGCGGCCCCGGCCCCGCGCACACCCTCCCTCACAACAGTTACCGGAAGAAAGTCAGCGGTCCGTTACTGCGGATGCGGCAATCCTTTCCGTTTCTCTACCTGACCGATGATGGCGGACCGGTCTACCGCCGGCAGGCCTATCGGAAGTCCGTGCGCCTCATCGAAGAAGAGGGGATAACGACGATCTTTTCCTCCTTCCGGCCCTGGTCGGACCACTTGGTAGCGCGGCGGCTCAAGCGCAAGTTCCCCCATCTGCATTGGATCGCCGATTTCCGTGATTTGCACGCCGATCCGGTCCGCCAGGATGTGTGGATGCCGCGACTACAGCGGTGGTGGGCCCGGCGGGTCATTGCCGATGCCGATGAGGTCTGGGGAGTATCGGAGGGGCAGGTACAATACCTGCGCGAGCTCTATCCCCGGGCCACCGTGCGCAGGAATCGTCTCTTCTCCCTTCCCCCGGCCGAGACGGCCCCGACGAGCGAGCGGTTCACGATCGTCTACACGGGCAGCCTTTACGACCGGCTACAAACCATCGAACCCCTCCTTTCGGCCCTCACCCGGTTGATCGCCGGAGCGAGAATTTCCGCAGGTGACGTCGAACTCGTATACCGGGGCAAGGACGACCATCTGTGGAGAGAATGGACGGAGGACATACCGGCGGGAGTTCATCAAAATGTCCAGGCTTACGTTGCACCTGCGTCCGCGCGAAAACTGCAGCGTCAAGCTCAATTGTTGCTGTTGCTGAACTGGTCGGCTCCGGACTACTACGGCGTGCTGACGGCCAAGTTGTACGACTACCTGAGCTCCGGCCGTCCGATACTGGCACTGGTGAATGGCCCCGATGATCCCGAACTGCGGCAGATCGTGGAGGGAACGCAGGCCGGTCGGGTCTTCGCGAGCGATGAACACCCCGACGATTGGTTGCTGAAGTGTTATCAGCATTGGCGGGAAAATGAGGGCAGTCTGAGGTGGCGTTCCGATCTGGCTGCGATGGCCGGCTACCTGGAAAACCAGCCTCTGAGCACCGCTGAGCGCAAGCCGTCTTGAGCTACCGGCGCTACCTTCTCCCCGTTTATGCGGTTGCTACCCTCTTTCCGCGCCTGCTCGATATACCTTCCCCCTTTTCCGCGCTTCAGCTTACGGAGCTTCTTTTTCCCGTTTTGCTATTCGCCTACTGGCGGCCGCTCCTTCGGCAAGGGCACCGGTTCCCCACCTTCAGCCTGGCACTGGCAGCCTACCTGCTCGTCAACCTGCTGGCGGGGTTTTTCGCCGCGGACGCAGGTGCGGTGTGGGAAGCGATGGGACGAATGTACCTGGGGATACTGCCATTCATCGTGCTGGCCTATGTGGGAAGATGGGGAAGCGACCGACTCAGGACATGGTGGGTGAGAGGAGCCGTAGGCGTAGCGGGGCTTGCCATAGTGGCTTACCTCGCTATTTGGATGGGGGCATCGGACCCGGTACGCTGGGTAGGTTTAGTCGCCGACTATCCCTACCTGGGAGAGGTGTACCGATTGCGGGGAACTGCATCAACTTACGGCATGTGGGTCATGCTGTTGCTGCCGGCGCTGGTATTCGGCTTTTCGGACTGGTGGGAAGGCCGGGGAAGCGGCTGGAAAGTGGGAATTCTGACGCTGGCCCTCGTGCCTACTTTCAGTAAAGAACTGTTACTGCTGCCCATCGGAGCCATCCTACTGACGGGCGCGGGATCACCGTGGCGGTACGGAGTCGTTGGCGTACTAATCGTTCTCCTTTACGCCGGCACCCATTTGGTCTTACGGCCGGCAACCTCGGTGGGGCGGGCGGATATTTTCGTAGCGGGGGAGCCCTTAGCAGAACTATATGGCTACCGGGTGTACGAAAGCGTGTACGTGCCCATCAAGCGGGTAGGGTGGCGGGTCGGCCGCGCCCATCCCTGGCTGGGCGTAGGGCCGGGTCGGTTCGTAGACTACAGCACGGACTATACCCTACCGGACGAACTTCCGAGAGGTTTTGGCCCCTTTGACCCCCACTCCACTTGGACCGGTGCGCTGGCCGAGACCGGCTGGCCGGGGCTACTCAGCCTGTCAGGTCTGGTGATCGTCCTTTGGCGACGCCGGCACGCCGCGGATCGGGAAGTGGCGGTGCTCTTGCTGCTCTTCCTCCTGACGACGGGGTTTAAGGACGTGATGAATTTTCGGGGGGTGTGGTTGGGGGTGGGGTGGTAT